>CALPQG020000037.1 GCA_943325655.2 Bifidobacterium breve
ATAATCGGCCTTGTCATTTCCTTCTTGTTCATCTTCTACAATTAATTTTCCTATTTCAAAATAGGTGTAAACCATCGTGTGATTAACATGTCGAACAACTTCTGAACGAGCTTTTTAAAGTAAATTAACTACCCTATTTGCAAGTTGATTGTTATTTTGATTTATTCATTCCATTGAATACTTAGTTTAAAAAGTGTATTTAAACCTAACTTTTTCAATTGGATTAATGATGTCTAAACAACAAAGTGTTGAACTAAATATCATTTACAATTAATTTTATAGGATTAAGTGTTCTACACAAAAAAACTTCCGCATATCAGAATACACGGAAGTTTTTTAAATCTTAATTAAGCCAAAAAAGCTATAATTTTATCGCTTTGTTTCTCAGGTAGAAATCGGCGATGACGATTGCGGCCATGGCTTCTACTATCGGTACTGCTCTTGAAACGACACATGGGTCGTGGCGTCCTTTACCGGAAACTACGGCTTTGTTGCCTTCGCTGTCTATACTTTCCTGGTCCTGCATGATGGTGGCTACGGGTTTGAATGCGGTACGGAAATAAATGTCTTCTCCGTTTGAAATTCCTCCTTGTATGCCTCCTGAATAGTTGGTATGGGTTTTTACTTTGCCATTGTCGTCAACATAAAACTGGTCGTTGTGCTGAGAACCTCTCAGGGCAATGCCTTCAAAACCACTTCCAAATTCAAAACCTTTTACGGCATTGATGCTCAACATCGCTTTGCCCAGTTCTGCATGTAATTTGTCAAATACAGGTTCACCCAAACCTACCGGTACGCCTGATACCACACAATCCACTACACCGCCAATGGTATCTCTACTGAGGCGAACTTCATCAATCAGGGCAATCATTTGTTCTGCCATTTCCTGGTCGGGGCAGCGAACAATATTGTCTTCAGTGGTGGTTAAATCAAGTTCTTTGTAAGACTTTTGCAATTTCAATCCACCCACTTGAGATACAAAAGCGTTGGCTTCAATACCCAAATGTCTTAAAAATAATTTCGCGACTGCACCTGCTGCAACGCGCGCTAGGGTTTCTCTGGCTGAACTTCTGCCACCGCCACGGTAATCTCTCAAACCATACTTTTCATGGTAAGTATAATCGGCATGGGAAGGACGAAACTTGTCTGCGATATGCGAATAATCTTTGCTGCGTTGGTCCGCGTTCCATACCATCATGGCGATAGGAACTCCGGTAGCTTTGCCTTCAAAAACGCCTGATAAAATTTCAATTTTATCGTCTTCGTTTCTTTGGGTGGTAATTTTTGATTGGCCAGGTTTGCGTCTGTCCAATTCTGACTGAATAAAATCCTCGTCAATGGCTAGTCCTGCCGGACAACCTTCTATTACTACGCCAACAGCTTTGCCGTGAGACTCTCCGAATGTGCTGATTTTAAATATCTTACCGTATGTGCTACTCATTGTATTTGAAATGCTTTGCAAAAAAACTTTTGCGTATGATGTTTTCAGGCAATACGCCTCAACAAATATAATATTCTTCTCCTATAATTTAGTAGGTTCCTAAAAAAAGTAGCCATCGGTGTTTGACTTTAGTTGTTTTACCCCACGTATTGACTTTATAGAATATACCAAGTTTATGGCGTTATTACACATCGCTACTTGTGGCTCAACTGCTCCATCGTGTCATGAATGGACTTCTCCGAAATGGCTTCGAGTACAGGTTTTTTTGCTGACAAATTCAAGAGATAACCGTTTATATTTTGGAGGTAATGGATATGGTGGGTAACACAAATAACTGTTTTTTGTTTTCCATAGACCATTGATTGCATGAGTTGAAAAATCTGGTGGGTATGGGCAATGTCTAAGTACTGCGTAGGTTCGTCAAACAAATAAATGTCCGCGTTTTGCAGCATCATTTGCGACAGCCACACCAATTGTTGTTCCCCCCCGGAGAGTGTTAAAAAATCTTTTTCAGCCAAATGTGCAATATGATTTTGCTCAAGCACTTCCATTACCAGGTTGAGTTGTGCCGTAGAATATGGCTGAAATAATTTCTTTTGTCCAAACAAACCCATCACTGCAAGGTCCTTTACAGGAATACTAAAATTGATATGGTTTTTTTGTCCCAGCATGGCAATAGATGGTTTCGCAGACGGGTAATTTACAGTGCCATTAAAGGGTATTTTGTTGGTCAATACATTTAAAAAAGTGCTTTTCCCTGATCCGTTGTGGCCAACTACGGCGATAAATGCACCGCAGGGAATGTCTATAAACAAACTACGGATTATGGTGTTGTCACCATAACCCGCAGATAAATTGTGGATGCTTATTTTCAAAGCGATATAGTCTTAAAAGCTATTAATATTCGTCTTCATTAAATAAGAAATCGTCTTTGGTAGGATAATCTGGCCAAATTTCTTCGATGCTTTCAAATGGTTGTCCGTCATCTTCTAATTCTTCCAAGTTTTCTACTACTTCCAGTGGAGCTCCTGTTCTACTTGCGAAATCTACAAGTTCATCTTTTGATGCAGGCCATGGAGCATCTTCTAAATAGGATGCCAGTTCTAGTGTCCAGTACATAGTAATAATTACTTTAATTTGTGAGTACTATTTAATTTGTGCAAAAATTAAAATAATAATCTACATATCAAAGTGTTTTGTATGATGTTTCTAGATTAATATTAACCTTCATGAGGGATTGTATAGAGGAGTATAATAAAATTAAGAATATAATTGAAAAAAGTGGGCGTCGTAATAGACGATACTTTATTTTAATAATTAATCGCATGGTTATAAGTTGGTTGTGTGTATTTTAATTATTAGGTGGCGCTTAGCGTTAAGGATTGTCCCGAGAATATCGGGATTGTTTGAGCTTCCCGAAAAATCGGGACGAGTACCGAAAGCCTGACCCGCTGTGGCGGGGAACGCCCAAATTATCTATATTTTATTAAACACTTCATTTATTTACTTCATCACAATTTTACTACTTAATAATTTTACTCTAAATTTCTGTTTAAAACAGAAAACCATAAACGGAGAACTGACAAATTTATATCGAAATAACTCTATCACCTTTTTTTAACACACTTTACCAAATAAACGAATGAATTCCCGAATCATTTTTTAACAATTCGTTTCATTCAAAGGGAATTACATTTAACTTTAAGCCCTCATTAAAATTGCTACAAATGCTTCGTCAATACATTGGTGACATCGGTCACTTGTCAGTTATCATTTCTTTTATTACCTCTATTGTTGCTGCTTTGGCCTATTACAATGCCACACTAGCACAAAAAGACTCCCTACAAAAAGAAAACTCTTGGTTAAAATTTGCCCGTATTGCTTTTGCAGTACATGGCATTGCGGTGATGGGAATTGTGTTGAGTTTGTTTACCATCATCTATAAAAACTATTTTGAGTTTCATTATGCCTGGGAACACGCCTCTAAAAACCTTCCGACCCATTTTATGATTTCCTGTTTTTGGGAAGGACAGGAAGGCAGTTTTCTCCTTTGGATCTTCTGGCATGTGATTTTGGGCGGAATATTGATCCGCACCAATAAAGTTTGGGAAGCACCCGTAATGACCATTTTTGCGTTGGTTCAGGCATTTTTGGCATCTATGATTTTGGGAGTAGTATTGTTTGATTACAAAGTGGGCAGTTCACCGTTTATCATGTTGCGTGACTTTATGGTCGATGCACCAATCTTCAAAATGAAACCCGATTATGTACCTGAAGACGGCACAGGCTTGAACCCGCTCTTACAAAATTATTGGATGGTGATTCATCCACCAACCCTGTTTTTAGGATTTGCGACGACATTGATTCCATTCTCATTTTGCATTGCCGGATTGTGGTTGAAAAAATACAAAGAATGGATTCGTCCCGCTTTGCCTTGGGCACTGTTTTCTGGATTGGTATTGGGTTTAGGAATTTTGATGGGTGGCTATTGGGCCTATGAAACCTTGAATTTTGGTGGTTATTGGAACTGGGATCCGGTGGAGAATGCGGTGTATGTTCCCTGGTTGGTATTGATTGCCGCCATTCATACCATGTTGATTTTTAAGAACAACGAAACGGCTTTGAAAACCGCCATCATATTGACCATTACGAGTTTTCTGCTGATCTTGTATTCTACTTTCCTGACCAGAAGTGGTATTTTGGGAAATGCTTCTGTGCACTCCTTTACCGATTTGGGTTTGTCTGGACAATTGTTTTTGTACATGATTTTTTTCGTGGTTATCGCCATTGTGTTGATGGCTGTACGCTGGAAAGAATTGCCTTCGGAAGAGAAAGAAGAGTCTGTCTACTCCCGTGAGTTTTGGATATTTATTGGTGCCTTGACGCTTTGTTTGGCTGCATTTCAAATTATTGCCACCACTTCTATTCCGGTGTACAATGCCTTCTTAGGATTGTTTTCAATTGAATCCAAATTAGCGCCTCCTGCCGATCAGGCAGTGTTTTACAGCAACTGGCAATTGTGGTTCATGGTATTGGTCGCTATTTTGTCTGGGGTCGGACAGTTTTTTTATTGGAAAAAAATGGACAAAGCCAAACTGACCGATGTACTTTATGTACCATTTATCATTACCCTGATTGTTTCTCTTGGATTGATTGTATTTACAAAAGTGCAGGACATGCGTTATATGACATTGCTGACCGCATCGGTATTTACGGTGGTATGTAACCTGGTAATATTGAATACTTTTTTCAGAAAAAATATCAAACTGGCTGGTGGCTCCATTGCCCATATCGGGATAGGAATGATGTTGTTGGGGATATTGTATTCCGCAGGATATTCTAAAATTGTTTCCCTGAATGTATCAGGCTTGGTGTATTCCAAAGAATTTACGGAAGACATGAACAAAGAAAATTTGCTCATCTTTAGAAATACGCCACAGCAAATGCAGGATTATATGTTGACTTACCGTGGTCCAAGAATTGAGGCCGAAGGTTTTCCTGGGTACATAGACAAAGAAGCGGTGCGTTTGAGTGGCACGGATCCTTTTAAAGTGATTGCCAGAAAAGAAATTAGGCTCGACGACAAGGTGTATTTCAAGCCGGGAGATACCATTCGTACGATGCCTGAAAACACGTATTATGAAATCGAATATACCCGACCTGATGGTTCTAAATTCTCTTTGTTTCCCCGCACACAGGTCAATCCTCAAATGGGATTTTTGGCTTCTCCTGATATCAAGCGTGGCATTTTGAGCGATTTGTATACCCACATTGCTTCTGTACCTGATGCAGAAAAAGAACGCAATTGGAGCAAAGTAGATACGCACATGGTGGCGATTGGCGATACGTTTTTGATCAATGATTATTACGCCATCCTCAAAAAAGTAGAACAAGTAGACCAGGTGGAAGATGTACCAATGGGCAAAGGTGATATTGCCATCAAAGCGCACATTGAAGTGTTGACCAAAGACGACAAAGGCTATATGTTGTACCCGTATTATATCATCAAAGACCAAATGGTGGGCCGCGTTCCTGAAATCATTGAGGACCTTGGTGTAAAGATGACTTTTAACAACATAGACCCGATAAAAGGCTTGTTGACTTTTGGCGTAAGCACCACCCAAAAAGACTGGGTAATTTTAAAAGCCATGGAAAAACCTTACATCAATGTATTGTGGCTCGGTTCCCTGATGGTATTGGTCGGTTTAGGCATCGCCATTGCCCGCCGTTACAAAGAATTTAAATTGATGAGGGATAAAGGGGAGTATTAGGGGGGGGTAATATTTTATAGTTTAGTATATAAGGATTTTATCGAGACAAAAATATTTATTTTCGTTGGTGGTAATATTATTTGTCAAAACTGATAAATCTAATTAAATAATTATGAATGAATTTATAGAAAAACTTTAAGAATTATTAAAGCGTCTAGACAAATCTGGTTATTTCGATATTGATTTAATTGTTGATGTTAAGAATAAATTACGACTATACTTATCAAAGTTTTTCCCAAACAGAGATGAATACAATGAATTGTTACTTGAAATAAATACAAACCCTAAAGAAGAATGGGACGCTACACAAGCAATCGCTAAATTAAAAAGCATTGTAACAACATTAATTGAAGACGTACAGCTTTCTGATAATAATTATCTTGTTCAAACAGAAGAAGAACGACGTAAAATACTTGCTAAAGCTAGAAGAGAATCCGAAATAGAAAAAATAGTTATAGAGGCTAGAGAAATTCAAAAGTTAAAAGAAGAACTACAAAATGATAGGGAAAGACTATTAGCACAAGAAGAAAAATTCAATTTTTTTAAAGCAAAACTTGAAGTTGCAGACAAAGAATTAGATTTTCAAATGCAAGCACAAGGCAATAAAAGTGCGGCTTTGATTTGGGCTATATTAGCGGGGGGCTTACTTTAATTTTAATTTATGTTTTGTGCGACAGTCTGAAATTTACATATTCATTTATTGAAATTGCAAATAAAATAAAGAAGAATTTAGGAGGTTCATTACCGACTAATAATAATGAAATAATTTTAAATACAATATATTTTTCATTTTTTAAAGTCATCTTCACAAAAATTCTTTTATACTCTATGCAGATATATGCAATAATCTTTTGTGTTAAAAATTATAATGCCCAAATGCATAATAATATAATAATACTCATAAATCAAATGCTTTAAAAAGTACATTGAGTTTATTAAATACGGCTCGTTCAGATGAGGGCAATGATAAATTATTAGTTCAGGCAACTCAAGCAATTTTCTCGCATCAACAAACTGGATATAGTAGTAAGGAAAGTGAACAAGCGAGTCCCAATTTAGTTACAAATGTTATAGATTCTGCATCAAAAAAAATATAAAATTTTACCAACAACGGTAATGTTTTGCAATTAGACAAATAATCCATCGTTGGATACAATAGTGACTATCTCATAGAAAAAGAGATTTTTAGAAATAAAATTTTCAACACAATAGTTGTACTTATGGGCAACTTATTTTAACTTTATATTATGAAGCAAAAGTATAGAACTATTGTTTTCTACAAGGATTATTTCCAGGAGTTTTTTGTGAAACAACGTGAGAAAGTTCAAGATAAAATTATCTGGACTTTTGAGTTGATTGAAGAACTTCAAAGGGTTCCTGAAACATACCTCAAGCATCTTGAAAACACGGAAGGTCTTTATGAAATTCGAGTACAACAAGGAAGTGATATTTTTCGCATTTTTTGTTTTTTTGATGAAGGTCAATTAGTTGTATTGGCGACCGGATTTCAAAAGAAGACACAAAAGACACCTAAAAAAGAAATAGAAAAAGCACTTAAAATCAAACAGGAATATGAAAACGATAAAAAATAACACCTCTACTCTTGAGCAGTTTAAGGACAAAAACTATGGTAAACCCGGAACTCTGAAACGAGACGAACTTGAAGCCGGTTATGAAAATTTCAAAATCGGAGCCATGTTGCTTGATGCCAGGCTAGAGAAAGGGTTAACCCAAGAACAATTGGCAAAAAAAGTCGGAACCACAAAATCCTATATTTCCAAAATAGAAAATAACATCAAAGAAGTCAGGCTTTCTACACTTCAGAAAATCATTGAACTTGGATTCGGTGGGCATTTAGAACTTTCCATAAAATTATAAAAACAGTCTCTGCTGATGTGAATTCAGAGGCCGCTTATGTAGGTGTGAAAAGTATTGGCTTGAACCAAATAAATTATGATTCGTTAATTTGTTTAATTTGGTAAACTTTGCATCATTGGATATAGTTTATATCTTTGAAACAAGATTATTGTTATTGTGAAAATTTTTAGAAATGCAATCGTATAAGATTTGTGATAACTTTTAAAATTTAAAACTATGAAAAAGTTAAAATATAAATCAACTTTTTTGCTGCCCAAAACCAGTTTTTGGACAGGAATGTCAAGTATTTTGAATATAGCTGGAGGAAATACTTCACTTTTTAATAGTGCTGAATCAGGAGAAGAAGCAGATTTGAAAGCGCTTAGATCTGATTGGGGTGTGGTTGGACAAGATTTTGAAATTGCCATGGGAAAAACTTTCAAATGAGCAATCAAGATGTCACAGGTGTAAAAGCTGTTGTAGATGACAGCGAAATATCACAAGATATTCAGGTTTTATTAAAAAGTTTACCTCAGGACAAAAGACAAGAGGTGTTAAATTTAATATTAGCAACTCAAAAAAGTCATTCTGGTCCTTTACCTGATGGTGAAACATTGAGAATTTATGATACTATTATCCCGAATGGAGGAGATAGGTTAATGAAACAAGTAGAAAATCAGCAGGCACATAGATTTAATTTAGAAAATGAAGGTTTAAAAAGAACATTTAATCAAAGTGCTACAGGACAATGGATTGCTTTTGCCATTGCTACAATATTCGGATTACTTTCTTGGGACTTAATTAAAAATGGATACGAAATATCAGGAACGATACTCGGCACGGTGGATATTGCCTCTTTGGTAACAGTATTTCTTACAAGTAGGTCGAAATAAATATAGATTGTTTGGAGTGTATCGTTTGTCGATTACCAAAATTCATTTTAAAAAATCCTTGTTAATTCAAATTAGCAAGGATTTTGTTTTTGTACTTCCCATCAACAGCCTGTATAATCTTCTTCTAATTTTCATCTTCAAACGCTCCTCATTACAATTTTTTACATTTAAGAAATAATTTAGATGTACATACAAATAAATTATTGCGAATGCCTTGTTCGCTCATTTAGTTTTGATAGCTTTGTGAAAGCCGAACTCAGTGAAGAATTAATATTCATTTGCATTTTCAGCATTCAATCGAATAAAGTACCCTTAAAAATAGATACAAATGGAAAAAGCTACTATTGCCGGAACGTCACCAATACCAGTACAATTAGAAGAAGGAAAAACGTATGCATGGTGTGCGTGTGGGAAATCTACTACGCAACCTTTTTGTGACGGTTCACACAAAGGATCTGAATTTGTTCCTAAAGTATTTGTAGCCGAAGCGACTAAAACGGCTTACATGTGCAACTGCAAACAAACCGCCAATCCTGGATTTTGTGACGGTGCTCACAAAAGTTTATAGTCTTTTTCGGTAGCGAAAGCTTGAAAGAAATGGTAATTAACAGAAGCCAGTATGAAAGTGCTGGCTTTTTATGTTTAAATTTTTATTTGGTGAACACTGAAAATTAAGGTTATAACTTGGCTCAACGATTAGCTTTTTTGTGTAAAGGAAGCTGATTTAATTCAAATCAAACAAAAAAAATAATGGAAAACAAAATGAAAATAGAAATATGGAGTGATGTCGTTTGTCCATTTTGTTATATCGGAAAGCGAAAATTCGAAACGGCATTGGCGCAATTTGAATTCAAAAACAATGTACAAGTGGTTTGGAAAAGTTATCAACTGATGCCCGATATGCCAAACAATTATACTAAAAATGTATATCAATTGCTTTCTGAAAAATACGGCATTGGTTTGGATGAATCAAAAGCAATGCACAACCAAGTTTCACAAACTGCTAAAGAAGTTGGGCTAGTATATAATTTCAACAAAGCAATTCCTGTCAATACACTCAAAGCGCATCAATTTATTCAGTTTGCAAAAACACAAGAAAAACAAGATGAAGCCGAAGAAGCCCTTTTTCGTTCGTACTTTACAGAGGGCAAAAACCTCAACGACTTGTCCACCCTATTAGAAATTGGTGCTTTGATTGGCTTAGACAAAATGATGTTAGCAAATGCTTTGGAATCCGGTGTGTATATCAGCAATATACAAGCTGACATTTTCGAAGCGCAACACGTAGGTGTTCGTGGGGTGCCTTTTTTTCTGTTCAATGGCAAATATGCAGTTTCAGGCGCACAAGATCCTAAATTGTTTTTGGAAACATGTCAAAAGTCTTTTGAAGAATGGAGAAATCGTACTTGCAAATGACCTAAATCTTAATTTCATTATTTGTAGATGTAAGTACGACTTTCATTGTTTCGGTAAGTTTCTTGGGATTATTTTTTCTTTGAATGTGTAGCCGAATCGATTTTCATCTCATGCCATTTTTGATTTTTTTTGCACCCACCCATCATGTCATCTTCATCCCCACAGCCTTTCATCATCATGTGTCTGTATTTCATGTGCTCCATACACCCCCATTTTCCCATGCCATAGTCACGACCCATTTCCATTTCATGGCATGTTTGCCCTATCATACAACACCGCATTGCGCAGTACATAGAACATGATAACATCAAACAAATGGATATGACGATAACAAACCAAGCAACAATTTTGTATAAAATGGAAACATTTTCTTTTTGAGTACTCAGAAGTAACCAAGTACCCGCGCATAGTGCGAGCAATGAAATGGCGAATGCGATTATAATAGGTGATAAGTTCATGGTTTTTGATTTTTAAAAAGTTTCGTAACATTTAAATAATAAACAGTTTATGTTGAAAAATAACATTGACAATACTTGAACCTGATAGATTTTCTAAACTTCGGTTTTAGTTTTTGAAAATATTATACCTCACAATGCTCAACGTCACAAGGAGCTTCATGCTCCCAATTCCAATGGTCATCATCGTCTTTCCAGCTGCAATGTGCTTTTTTTTTCAAACTTGCTAAAGCCAATAAATCAAATAAAGCTTTAGATTCAGGATTTGAAGGTGGAGCCAGCTGAAGTTTAACCTCTGCATAAGATCCCGAATCTTTGACAAATGTTTTTAGGACGAATGCGCCTCCAATTAATGAGGAAGGGATTCTTATCCAGTTGCCAAATTCTCCCTTTCTGGCAAACATGACTTCAGAGGAATTGTCGGATTTTTTGACAATCCCCTCAAGTATAACCGATGGTTTGAGGTTGTTTGAATTTAGCAGTTCAAAAAACTCTTTAGATGATAATGCCTGCATTTATTTTCAGTTTAAACAGTTGAAAAATTATTTTATGAAAGCAAATCTATGGCGTATTGTGGCTGTAACCTATGAGCAAAGTCATTATAAAAAGTGATTTTATATATTAATAGGGCAATTACATTTAAACATAATAATTCTAAATACTACGACTAAGATTTCATCTCAAAAGAGCTTTATGTTCCCTAATACATTTTCCTTAATTTCGTAAAACAGGGAGATTATTTATGGATAAATCACCAATTGATGATTAAAGTTTACCTTTCTCTTAAAACTAAGTACGAGAGAGCGAATGTTATGAATGCAGCTCTGGAGGAGACTCTGTAAGTAAATTTATTTTAATCCATTTGCCCTGATATACCCTGTTTCGTACCTCATTTATAGTGAGAAATCCCTTATATTAGCAGCACATTTATTTACTGTATATTAATGGATTTTACATACATATTTAAATGTTCCGCATCAATTAAGTTACCAT
>CALPQG020000038.1 GCA_943325655.2 Bifidobacterium breve
TCTGAAGAAGCACACCAATTGAACAGGAGAACAGAAGTAAAAGTAACGGAAGTAGAAAAAGACCCTGTAGCCATCGCCAAAGCAACTGCTATCTCAGAAGCCAATGTGTTTACCAACCTCTCCGATTTCGACCCTTGCAAAACGGTTACTATCGGGGAATAGTTTTTGGAGTGTTGAGTGATGCGTGTTGAGTTTTGAGTAAATGGTATGATTTATAATTATTGATAAAATATATTTTAAGAATTAAAAATAAATTAATTTTAAAGCCTCTCGGTATTCGGGAGGCTTTTTTATTAGCCAACAAATGCGAAAACCCAGAAAGAAAACGGCTCCCAAAACATCCATCACTTCAGTAATGGTGATTGGTTTGTTGGTGCTTGTGTTTTTGACAATAGGTTATTATTTAGGAAGCAAATACCTGAATTTTAACAATGACAATTACCTTTACGAGAAACAAGATTACCCTCATTTAAGTCTTTATGAGGTGCATGGAATTGATGTTTCTAAACACAATGGAAAATTAGATTGGGACGCAATTACCAAACACAGCATCAATGATTGGGAACTTAAATTTGTATTTGTTAGGGCAACTGTTGCTTTGGCGGATGGAAGGCTGGCAAAAGATAAAAAATTTGATGACAATTGGAGTAATGCCCACCACCATGATTTTATTTGTGGTGCTTACCATTTTTACAGTCCAGCGGTGACAGTGGATGAACAGATAAGTTTGTTCACAGAAGAAGTGAATTTGCAAAAAGGAGATTTGCCTCCGGTATTGGATGTGGAAAATTTTGAACGCGGAAACATTTATATCACTGCTAAAGATATTCCCAAAATTGAAAGATGGCTGCTTGAAGTAGAAAAGAAATATGGTGTAAAGCCGATTATCTATACCTCAAAAAAAATGTACCTGGACTATTTCAAGAAGCCTAAGTTTGAAAAATATTATTTTTGGATTGCCAATTATGGGGATAAAATAACTGAAGTCGAAAAGCATGAATGGACTTTTTGGCAACACTGCGAAGATGGCAAAATCAACGCACATGGCTGTAGTTTTGATTTGAATGTTTTTAATGGAAATGAAAATGAGTTGCAGAAAATTTGTATTCAGTAATGTACAGGGTACAGCGTATTGAGTACAGTGTAAAATACTCAAGATTGTCTTTGTTACTCTGTACATTGTACTTTATATTGCCAAATAATAAGTACAATGTACAGAGTACTGAGTAAATTGTTAAATACTTTTCTTTGTACATTATATTGCCAATAATAAGTATTGGGTCTTAGGTACAAAGTATGAATTTGCCCAATAGTCAACTTTTTACCCTGTACTCTATACCCTGTACCCTGTACTCTTTACTCTAGACTCTGTACTAAATTAATGAACAATATGAAAAAGACCATTGTGTTTTTAGTAGGTTTAATTTTAAGTGTTACCGTTTTTTCTCAAGTCAAATTCAATCCTGATACGGTGAATTCTCGTCCTTTTGACAATGGCAAAATGTGGACTTTTGACAATCCTCCAGTAGATTATTTTGCAAAGACCTATCAGTTTAAACCAACAGCGCAATGGTTACAGGAAGTGCAAATGTCAGCCTTGAGGTTTGCCACCTATTGTTCTGCTTCTTTTGTTTCTGCTGAAGGTTTGGTGATGACCAATCACCATTGTGCCCGTGAATCGGGAACAGCTGTGGCTTTGAAAGGAGAGGATTTGAATGCAACAGGGTTTTATGCGAAAACTTTAAAAGAAGAACGCAAAGTCAAAGGCCTTTTTGTAGACCAGTTGGTGTTGTTAAAAGATGTCAGTCAGCAAATATTGTTACCGATGCAATTGGGTAAAACCGATGCGGCACAAATTGCCATCAAAGATTCTATGATTGCAGTTTTGACGAAGTCATACAAAGACAGCGCACGTTGGAAAGGATTGGAATTGCAGGTGATTACTTTTTATAAAGGAGCTCAGTTTTCTTTGTACGGCTACAAACGCCACCATGATGTCCGCTTGGTTTTTATGCCTGAATTGCAAATGGGTTTCTTTGGTGGAGATCCTGATAACTTTACCTATCCACGTTATGCGTTAGATTGCTCTTTTTTTAGGGTGTATGATGAAAAAGGAGAACCCTTAAAAACCAAGTATTTTTTTAAGTTTAACCCTGACGGTGCCAAAGAAGGCGAAGCTGTTTTTGTGGTCGGAAATCCAGGAAAAACAGAACGCTTAAGTACAACAGCACAATTGGATTTTTTTAGAGACATCAGTTATCCTGCGAATTTAGCCTTCATTAGAAACCGTTCTAATGCGTTGAAAAAATACAATGCCGAAGCAAAAAGTGATAGTGTGTTGAACCTGATATTTAGCCTTGAAAACTCCCATAAGGCTATCACCGGAATGTTAAAAGCCTTACAAGACGATTATATTTATGCGAGAAAAATGGCTTTTGAAAAAGAATTTAAAGCCAAAGTGGCGCTATTGCCAAACAGCAATGCTTCGCTGCAAGTATGGAATGAAATTTCAGCATGTAAACAAGAAATCAAAAAAGTTTTCAATGACTATTTCGTATTGACTGCCCGTGACATCAGTCCTAAAAGTATGGTTTTTGCCAGGATGATTGCTGAATATGTGGCCACAGAAAAAGATACTGCTTTGCAAAATAAAGTCAGGAAGCAAATGCTTGCCTTGCAGGTTTACCCAGCAGTACTTGAACGTGAATTGCTTAAAAATTTGCTCACTGATTTGATTTCTTTGAATGGGAATCAGGAAAATGTACTGGCAATGGTAGGTGCGAAAAATGTAGAAGAGGCCATCAATAAATTGTTTCAATCAGCCTATTTTACCCAAAAAGATTATGTAGGGAGTGTGTTGAAAATGGATTTGAATGCATTGAAAAACAGCAAGGATATTTTGCTTGTACTTGGTCAACAACTGTATACCAGATTCAAATTTGCAAAATCAACTTTTGATTCATTGACACAAAAAGAAACGGTTTTGAATGCAAAATTGGCGCAGTTGTTTTTTGCGGCTTATGGAAAAGTCATGCCACCGGATGCCAATTTTTCTTTAAGAATCGCCGACGGATTGGTAAAAGGTTATGAGTACAACGGCACGACTGCACCCTATAAAACTACGTTTTATGGTTTGTATGACCGTTATTATTCATTCGATACCAAATTCCCTTTTTCATTACCAGATAAATGGAAAACTCCAGTTCCTGAATTGTTGAAGGCACCTTATAATTTTGTGTCCACCACCGATATCATTGGTGGGAATTCTGGCTCAGCGATCATCAATAAAAATAAAGAAGCTGTAGGCTTAATCTTTGACGGCAATATGGAGAGTTTGTCCGGTCGATTTATATACACCGATGAAGCCAATCGCACCGTTTCTGTGCACGCTGGAGGAATTATGGCTGCTTTAAAATATGTGTACAAAGCCAAAAGGCTGAGCGAAGAATTGTTGAAATAGTGATGCGTGTTGGGTGGTGCGTTTTTAGTATTTAATACCTAGTCCTAGTTTGTGTCATCACGAATCAGAACGGTATGTTGCTTTGAGAAGATAAAAACCAAGGAGCAAACTACAGTTGACAACTCTTTACATTTGACAACGCTTTGAGAGTTGTCAAATGTATTTTTACACAAAAAACAATAATAATGTTTTTTCAATGTTAATTAGCTGTTATATTTGTTGAAAATACCGCATTGTGCCATGCATAAAAATCTGATATTATTATTCTTACTTGTAGTCACTTCAATTTTTGCTTCAGCACAAAACACGCTCATTCAAACCGACGTCGATAAGCATTTCAATAGCGCTTACGAGTTGTACCAAAAAGAGCAATTTGCTTCAGCAAGATTAGGATTTGAACGCTACCTTGCGCAAGCAGGGTTAACTGATATAAATAAAAAAATAGAGTCAGAATATTACATTTCTTTTTGTGGCATGCGTTTGCAAAATGCTGACGCCATTGATAATTTAAACAATTTTTCTACCAAATATCCATACCATCCTATGGCTACTTGGTGCAATTACGAACTTGCAGATTATTACTTTAACAAAAAGGAACTTCGTAAGGTAATTGTGTTTTTTGAAAAAGCTGATCCCGAGTTATTAAACGAAGACCAAAACCTGGAACGCAATTTTAAGTTAGGATACGCTTATTTTAACGAAAAGAAATTTGCCAAAGCCGGAGAGTTTTTTGACAAAATTAAAGACCGTGAACATAAATATACTTATGCCACCAATTACTATGCGGGCTATGTGTATTACAGGTTAGGAGAATATGACAGTGCATTGATGTCATTGCACAGGGCGGAAGAAAATGAAGCTTTTAAATATTTGGTGCCAGCCATGGTGGCCAATGTGTACAACAAACAACAAAAATACGATACCGTAATTACCTATACGGAAAAGATATTGAAAGACAACCCTGACATTGGGTCGTTCGATGAACTTACCCTTTTGCTGGCGGAAGCGTATTACAAAAAAAATAAATTCAAAGAATCCCTGATTCATTTTAAAAAATACATTGCTAAAATAGACAAGGATTTACGCGCGGATATCTATTACCGTATTGGTTATTGTTTTTATTACAACAACGACAATTCGAATGCGATTGAATATTTCAAAAAAATCAATTCTTTAAACGATACCATTGGCCAGTATTCTTCTTATTATTTGGGAATGGCTTATGTGAAATTAAACAACAAACCTTTTGCTTTTTCTGCCCTGGAACAAGCTGGATTGATGCCATTTGATGAAAAAATTCAAGAAGAGGCCGTGTTCAATTCCGGGAAAGTGAAGTTTGATTTAGAACGTTTTTCTGAGGCCATTGTAATTTTAAAAGGCTATACCAAAACCTATTCAAAAGCAAAATATACCGCAGAAAGCAATGAGTTGATTGCTGAAGCTTACCTTCATTCCAAAAATTTCATGGAAGCCATTGCTTACATCGAAGCGTTAAAAGTGAAAACAGCTCGTGTTTTGGGTGCCTACCAAAGAGTGACTTATTTAAAAGGGGTTGAATTGTACAACAACGATAAATACCCGGAAGCACTGGCCATGTTTCAGAAATCTATCAAAGAAAATGTAGACAAAAATACCGCGCTGGCTTGTCATTTTTATAGCGGGGAAATTTATGCCATTGGAAAACGTAATGCGGATGCCATAGAAAGTTATGCCAATGTTTTTAAAATTCAGAACGCAGAACTACATCCTTTGTATTATAAAGTCAGGTATGGAATTGGTTATGCCTATTTTAACCTGAAAAAATACGATGATGCAAGCAGGCATTTCAAGGCTTATGTCGAAAATCAAAATCCGAACCTTGACCCTGAAACCTATTCAGACGCCTTGATTCGTTTGGCAGATTGTTATTATGTGGGCAAGCATTATGACGATGCTTTAAAGGTATATGACAAAGCTACCACTTATGCCCGCACAGATGTGGATTATGTGTTGTTTCAAAAAGGATTGATGTATGAAATTGAAGATAAAGTAGCGGAAGCCAAAACGGTTTATGAGGACTTGATGGCTAAATATCCAAATGCTTCCTACTATGACGATGCCTTGTACCACAAAGCCTTGTTGGATTTTGAGAAAAGTGGCAGTTATGCTGCCGCCATTGCCGGATTTACCAGCGTTATCAATTTGAAAACGCCGAGTTTGTATTTGCCGGAAGCCTTAAAAAGAAGGGCTTTGGCCAATAGTAACCTGAAAAATTTCCCTGAAGCCATTGACGATTTTAATAGGATTGTAACTGATTATCCAACGTATTTCGAATCACCTGTAGACATTTTGGAATCATTGCACAGTTGTTTGGTGTCTGCCAACCGTGAAAATGAATTCGAAGAAATTTATGCGAAGTTCAAAAACGCTAATCCTAAAAATGATAAGTTCGCAGATTTAGAATACAAGAATGCTGAAACCTTATTTACCAAACAAAAATACCCTCCTGCCATCAAAGCTTTTCAGGATTTTATTGCAACCTATCCAACGAGTCTTTCTGTATCAGATGCTTATTTTTATATTGGTGAAGCCAACTTCAGATCCAATGATAAGATTGAAGCCTTAAAAGCTTTTGAACAGGTAATTCAGGATGGCAAAAGTAATTTCAGGACCAAATCTTTGAACAGAACAGGTGATATTGAATTTGAATTGAAATCATACAAAGAAGCCATTCGCCATTATGATGCTTTGTTAAATGTTGCCGGAAATAGCAAGAGAGATAAATTCAATGCTAAAAAAGGCAAGATGGAATGTTATTATGAATTGGGTATTTTAGATACCGCTTTAATTTTTGCCAACGATATCATTACTGAAGGTGGCGCTCCTGTGTACATTACCAACAAAGCCAATTTGTATTTGGGTAAAATTCCTTACATGAAAGGTGATTTTGAGGCTGCCGAAGATTTCCTTATCAGTGCGGCCAACAGTGCAAAAGATTCTTCAGGGGCTGAAGCGCAATATTTATTGGCAAGCATTTCTTACAAACAACAAAAATACAAACAGTCGCTCGAAACCTTGTTTGAGTTAACCGACAAGTTCAAAATGTTTGACCGTTGGGTATTGAGGTCTTTGTTGTTGGTAGCCGATAATTACCTTGCGTTGGAGGAAGTTTTTCAGGCCAAAACCACGTTAAATTCTATTGTTTCCAAATCGAAAGACGAAGAAATGGTCAGGTTGGCGTCTGCCAAATTAGATGAAATTATTGCCAAAGAATCACAAGGTGTAAACCCTGAAAGTAAGTAAGTACATGAAAAATAGTCCTAAAATATATGTATTGCTTTTGCTCCAAGTGTTGATGGGAATGCCTTTGATGGCACAACAAACGCCTTGGGAGGACCCTGAAACCACCAAAGGTGAAATTAAAGATGCGAACTTTATCGTCGTGATTGACCGTGTCAATACGCTTCCTCCTGCTTTTAGGACTTTTCCTAAAGTAGATATGGTGGCTCCTAAAGAACATTTTGAAACTCAAAATTATGAGTTCAATGATTATAAATTGACAGTGCCGGATATTGAGTGTAAAGTGAAAATTTTGGGTGTTAAACCTAATGATCCCAAACCTGTAGTGGGCAATTATGTGAAAGCAGGATTTGGGAATTATGTTACGCCTTATTTGGATGTGTTTTTGGCCAGTAAAGAAAATGAAAATTATGTTTACGGCGCAAGAATCAAACATTTGTCATCAGCCAATGGACCAGTAAGCAATTCGGGAAATAGCAACAACGAAATCAGTGCCTGGGGAAAATATTTCATGAAAGATTATACCGTCACTGGTGGCGTTGATTATTGGAGAAATCGCGTAAACTTTTATGGCTATGACCGTATTGCTGGTTTGCCCGAACCCTCCAAGAATGACATCAAACAAGTCATCAATAATGTGGTGGCCAACGTTTTATTGGAAACTTCGGCCAAAAACAATACCGCATTCAACTTCAAAACTGGCTTGCAATATTCTTTTTTAAGTGACCATTACAAGGCCACTGAAAATGAAGTAATGTTGAATTTTACGCCAAAATATGACATCGACAAAGACAGGGCGGTGATTGGAAATGCCAGTTTTGCGTATTCCAACAGGGCTGATTCTGGAGCATTGAACAGGTTTATGCTCGTGCTTCGTCCTCAGTATGCCTTGACCTTGTCCAAATTTAAAATCAAAGCCGGTTTTGATTTTACTTACGAAAACGATACGACCAAAACGACTTCAAATGCACATTTTTATCCTTTAATTTCCGCAGAAACAGAGGTGATTACGGATAAAATTATTGCAGAAGCAGGATTAGATGGGGGAATGGAGAAAAATACCTTGCGTTCTGTCTTAGACCAAAACATGTTTATTGCTCCTCAGGTAAATATCTACAACACCAATAAGAAAATGGATTTTTATGTGGGACTGAAAGGAGCCCTGTTAAAGAACTTGACGTTTGCGACCAAGTTGTCGTACCGTAATTATAAAAACATGTACTTCTTTGTCAACGATACCGGCGACCGTTCAAAATTCAACTTGTTGTATGACAACGGTACCACTTCACTCATCAAGTACATCGGAGAGTTGACTTACAACCAGAGTGAAAAATTAAGGCTTGGGATTAAGGGGGAATACAACCATTACGAAACGTCTAAAATTGAAAAAGCATGGCAAAGGCCTAGCTTTACTTCCAATTTTTTTGCAACTTATAACCTAAGAAATAAAATTTTGTTTTATGCCGACATTTACAACATGTCAGGAATCGTTGCCAAAGATTTTAAAACAAATGAAGTGAAAAATTTAAATACTATATTTGATGTAAACATCCGCACCGATTATAGATATTCTGAAAAGTTTTCGGCATTTTTGGAAGTAAATAATTTATTCGCTCAAAAATACCAGCGATATTTATATTATCAGAATAAAGGGTTAAATTTAATACTAGGAATTACTTATAGATTTTAATGCTTATCATAGAAAAACATATTAAAGCGCTTTTGTTTGAAAACGATTACGTCATCGTACCTGCTTTTGGTGGGTTCATTACGCATTACGTGAAGGCAGAAGTGAACAAAGTAAAAAGTTTGATTTCACCACCATCCAAACAAATTGCCTTCAATAGCTTATTGAAACAAAATGATTGGTTATTGGTGTCATCCATTGTAAGTGTTGAAAATGTTAGCAGGGAAGAGGCGATTAAAATGATAGATGCTTATGTAGCAGCTATTATGAATGAAATTAACAATGACCGTTATTATAATTTTGAGGAAGTGGGGATGTTCTCTTTGAACAGGGAATACCAAATTTACTTCGAACCTTATCATAAAATCAATTACCTCTCTCATAGCTTTGGATTACCCGAAGTTACAGCCAAACCAATCCGTAAAACGCCTGTGAAGCTGACCAATTTAAAAGACAGGTTACCCGAAAAATTGGTTACGCCCCATAAAGAAGGCAACCGATTTGTTCGTGTTGGGGTGTACATGCTTTCTTTGTTTATTTTGGGAGGCTCTTCTATGATGTTTTTGTTTATGAATAAAGGGAATAAAGAATTGAGTTCTTTTAATCCTTTTTATACGGCTACTTCAACGCATATTTTAATTGATTCCAATGATTTGCCCAATCCGGCCTTATTGTATAAAAAACCAAATGTAGCACTGATTGAAGCAGAAGATAAAATAGAGAACTCAATTATTGAAGATAAAATGACCGAACAAGCCCGCGAGCAAGCAGGGTTGAAAATACCAGCAGAAGCCAAAACGGTGCAAATTGAAGCAGTTAAACCTGAAGTGAAACCAATTGTTGCTACACCTGTTACTGCAACTGTTTCTGCATTGTCAAGGGATGGTTTGTTAACAGAAAAAACTGGAAAGTCATACATTATCGTTGGTGGATTTACGGTTATGGACAATGCGCTTCAAATGCAAAAAATCCTTAGAAATGAAGGCTTAAAATCTCACGTAATTGCTCCTAATGGAGATGTTAAATTGTACAGGGTTACCTTGGGCGAATTTGATCAGCCTGAGAAAGCAAAAAACAAATTAGAAGGTTATAAATCATTTTACGGAAGTTCAATCTGGGTATTAAATTATTAATATGTTATACATTCCATTATTACAAATTAGTGAAGGAAGTGCCGTAGCAACAGCTACAGCAGCGACTAATGTTGCAGATCAATCGGTAACAATTATTGACCTGGTAATGAGTGGCGGGATTTTCATGATTCCCATATTTATTTTATCCGTTGCTGGAATTTATATTTTCGTTGAACGGTTATTGAGTTATAAAAAAGCAGACAAAGATCCTCAGCAATTTTTGGATAAAATCAAAGAAATGGTGCTTGAAGGTGATTTAAATGGAGCGAAATTGTTATGTACCCAAACCGATACACCAGTTGCAAGAGTAATTGAAAAAGGTTTGTCAAGAATAGGCAGCCCAATCAAAAACATCGAAGCAGCGATTGAAAACGTAGGGAAAATTGAAGTATATAAATTGGAAAAAAACCTGGCCGGAATGGCTACCGTTTCTGGCGGGGCTCCGATGTTGGGTTTCTTAGGAACAGTAACAGGGATGATTCAGGCTTTTATTGCCATCGCGCAACAAGAAGGTACTGTGAGTCCAAAATTATTGTCAGGTGGTATTTATGAAGCGATGGTAACTACCGCTGCAGGTTTGATTGTAGGCATTCCAGCCTACATGATGTACAATTACCTGATTGCACGTGTACAAAAAATTACCCACAAAATGGAATACGCTTCTGTGGAGTTCTTAGACTTATTACAAGAAACTAAATAATACACCATGGATTTTAGGTCAAGAAATAAAATTGAAGTAGGGTTTAGTATGGCGTCGATGACAGATTTAATATTTCTGTTGTTGATTTTCTTTATGCTTACCTCTTCTTTTATTACGCCTTCAGGCTTGACGGTGAGTTTGCCGACCACCAAAGAACCCGTGATTATTCAACAAAAAGTAACGGTAACCATTTCAGCAGATTTGCAATACATGGTCAATGACAAACCAACGACTTTAGCCAATTTAAAAGCCGACTTGGAACCATTGTTGTCAGGTTCACCTTCAGCAGAAAATCTGGTGGTATTGCATATTGATAGAACTGTTCCTGTAGAATATTTGGTGAATGTCGCTGATATTGCTACTGCATTGAAAGCCAAAGTGTCTATTGCCACTAAACCAAAAGAATAATGTTTGCGCCATCAAAAGAGGAAAGGAAGAATGATGTAATCGGCATGAGTGTGTCGGTGGCGATTCATGCCCTTTTGTTTCTTTTGTGTTTTTTTATTTTTGTATACAAAGCGCCAAATCCTCCTTTGCCAAAATACGGTGAAATTCGTTTAGGCTATGATGCCACAGGATTAGGCGAATCAAATGAGCAAATCAATACACCCCCAACGCCTGAAAATCAGGCTGTACCCGAAGAGACAACACCAGAGCCTACCCCTGAAGCACAGGAGCAGGTAGTTACAAATCCTGATGGTGTTGGAACAGTAACTGAAACCACCGAGAAAAAAACTACGGTTAAAAAAACAGAAACCAAAAAGACAGCTACCGCTTCAAATCCAAACAGTGTTTACGATCCTAACAAAAAAACAACTACAGCGGGTGGTGGCAATTCCACTGCTGGAGGTGTTCAGGGAAACCCCAATGGCGTTTATAACGGCAAAGGTGAAGGTGGGGTAGGATTGGAAATGTCAGGTTGGGATTGGGATTCTGCTCCAGAAACCGAAGATATAAGAAAAGAGGCGGAGACA
>CALPQG020000039.1 GCA_943325655.2 Bifidobacterium breve
TCTAAAAATGGACCAACGTCTTGAGAACCTAATATAAAAGGAATGCCTGGGGCATACGTTCCATCACTACTTTGAGTATTCGACAAACCAACATAAGTTGGCTTTGGCCTGAAACCAGGAACTGCTGTTCCTTCTTTTAAAGAATAAGTAAAGTTGATATTTTTAACGGTCATCAAAGTACTCAAAATACCTTTTAGCAATTTGAGCTCAGGTTCAGGTTTGGTAGTATCTTTGGGATCGGGTTTTTTGGGAGGTTTAGGATTGTTTACCTCTTTTAAAAACTTGATTTTATTATAAAGTTTCAACAAATCTATCCTGCCATTTACACTTTTTTCAGCAGCGTTGGTAATGGTATTCCCCATAGAATCGGCGGTAGAAAGCGATGCACCCTGCCACAAATAAGTGGCACCATAACGCGCATCGGCACTCACCCAGTCTGTTAATGGTAATTTATTGAATGGTATTTTGTAGTTAAAGCCAATGTTTTGGTCAAATCGCTGTAGCCTTCCACCTTTTTTGAGGTTGCCTTCAATTTTTTTATCATTGCTTGGCGTATTTATTTCTCCAAAATCTTCATCAATAATGGCCAATACGTTGGCGCCATAATTTATCGAAAGACTTTTGGTAAGTGCCCAGTTTAAGCCATAAGTCCTGTTAAAGGTAAATGCCTTTTGGTACTGAGGATCAATCCCTTCAATCCCTAAAAAAGAATTTCTATTTTGCATTTTATTGTATGAGCGGTTTACATCAGCTGTAAATGACAACATGGAAGGCATCAAAGTAAGGTTAATGTCTTTGATCAATGCAAAATAGGGTGATTTGACTTTGATATTTTTAAGCGGTTCAAGATTTTTGGGGCTACCTGAAAAGTTGTAACGCACCCCGGCTTTGTATTGTAATGTGCTATTTTCAGCAATCAAATAACTGGTTCTGATTCCATCAGAATAACTTGCCGATAAACTTACATTTTCAATGTCATACACATGGGCTTTGGGGTTTTTGCCTGTCTTGACTTTTGATAAATTGGTAATGTTGATACTGCGTTTGGTACTTTGGTCTATAAGAATTTGCCTCAAAGATTCGCGCTTCACCGGGTCTTCTACTGCTCCAAGTGATGCATCCAATTTTATATCCGGATTGGTCGGGTCATACTTTGGAGTAGAAGTGCTTCTGTCGTAACTGACAAACAATGGAATTTTTAAACCTATTTTTTCGGGCAATAATTTATCGAGCGATACATTTGACTGAACCCCGTAATCCATTTGTTCATTGAGGTTTCGCTGGGATATTTTTTGGTCAATAGATCCAAACCCAATACCCATATACCTTCCCGACAAAGATACTGTTGCAAAGTCGGCCAACTTTGCGTTGGCCCTACCTACGGCAGCGTGCCCGGTACTGTTGACAAAATCTGTCACCCTAAATTCATCCATCCAAATACAGGCTGAATAAGGTTGCTGGTCTTTGGTGAGCGGGTTTTTGACCCCAAGCATCATTACCTGCACCGAACTTAAATCGGGATTACCGACAATATTTACATTGCGTCCTTCTACAATTCTGGAAAAGGCTATTCGCTGGTCATAAGCCGCAATCCTATTTCTCGCAGCTTTCACCCCACTCAAGCCATCAAAAGAAATATCGAGGTTATTGCCGACGGGCCAAATTTCGTATTCGTCGGTAGTTGGATTACGGGTATATATCAATGGAACTTCAATTTCATAATAGTTTTGTGTAAAGTCAGTTCCTAACCTTACAAAAGCAGTTAAAGTGGAATCTGGTGGAGAAGTGCTAGAAATGGTGGTACTTTCAGCATGTATAAACATTTGAATTTTACCATAATTCATAAAGTTAAAATTGGTGTTTTTGAATACCGCCCTGGCCCTCCCATCTCCTAAATTATCTACACACATTCTGATAGATTGCTCATTCAATCGTCTGGCAACGTTGGAGGTATTGTCTCTGTCCCTGATAAATCCTGGAGGCACCACATAACCTGAAGTGATGGAGGTGCCCTGAGCGTTTTCTTCAATATTTACTGTCGAAATATTAAAACCGGTATTGATAGGTTCAGGTTTTATTTCAGCGGTTTTTTGGTCTAAATCTGCCGCGGGTGAAAACGTTCTCCATTGTCCTGCCACCAATTGCAACTGGGCCATACGCAATACTACTGGCTCAGACCAACCGGTAAGGTTCATTCTCAAATAACGGATAGATTTTAAATCCGTAATGTTGTTGATATTTTTAGCATTGGGATCCCTGATAGGAATTCTGAATTGGTACCACGAAACCTCATCGTCATTTTGAATACTTTTTTCAGTAGCGATGATGTATTTGTTGGGAGCCTTCATTTGGCTTGGAGACAAATCTATTTCGTATTCAAAATATTGTTCCAAATCATTGATGGTGTTGTTTTGGTTCAAATCTTCATTGTCAGGCGTATTGGTAGAAGAAGGTGTAAAACTTTGTCCGCCTGTATTTTCAGGAGAGTTGTTTTCTAATCCATTATAATGTTTGTACCTGTCAATGATTTTATAGTTTTTATCGTTGTTAACATTGTCCAAATAATGCACAAAATCATCTGCAGATGGATCTTTCGCCACAGCGGCAGCTGCATCAGGAGAAAGTTTGTTCATAAAACTGGATCCAAAAAAATTTGCCTCTTCAGCATTTTGAATCCCGTCCAGACCAACATCCTGACTTGCTCTTGCCCCTGATGTGGTGGCAAAAGCATCATTGATGTAATTGTCTTTGGCTACTTTTCCCCATGCGGTAGTTTGCACCTGATTGACGATACCTGGAGCAGGTAAGCCATTTTCAAATGATTGTTGACCATCTTTCAATACATCTTCCGAAACGTTACCCAAATGAATAAACATTTTACCACCTGTGGTATTGTAAATCAAACTGTCGGCAGTACCCGCTTTGTTCTTAACAGGAATACCACCATGTTTTGCTTGTTTGTTGATAAACGGATCCATCAACCAAAATTCTATGTATTGAATGTTGGCATTGTCAAAATCAGTATCGGTACTGATTGACCTGGTGATAGAAGCATAATTTTGTTTTGGATCCCCAATAATGGTTCCGTCAGGATTTAAGTTGGGGTTATAGTTATAAGGTCCTCGTTCTGAAGGATAAAAGTTAAGGTCAAAAATGGGTTCATTCAATTGTGCTTGCTGACGGTCCCTGAAGGGGTAAATTTCTTGAGGTTCTACTGCACGGATATAATGGTTTTTGATGTCTTCGCTGGTAACATTAGCAGGTTTATTGGTTCCTCCATCGGTGTAAAAAACATTGTCAATCATGTACCAAGAAAGCTTGGCACGTTTGTAATTGAATTCTAAATTGTTTGTTCCAACAGAAGATATAGTGATAGGGGTCGATCCCAATTTCCATCTTGTAGGACTTCTCGTCAAGTCAAAAGGATTTTCTGCACCTTCAAAGTCATCCAGGTAAGCTGTTCCACTGTTTCCAATTAAACTGGAACTTCCAGGAATAAAAGCTGCGTATTCTCCTTGTAAGGCTACATTAGAAGGAGCTTTGGTCACAATGAGTGGAAGTTTGTCAATCAGTTTGGTGATGGTTCTCGATTCTTTTTGGTAACTAAGGTCTACTCCAACAATGGTATTGGAAACTGGTTCATCACCTACACTTACACGGGTAATCAATGGTCGCTCATTGAGGTGCATGATTGTTCCACCAAATACAATGTCTTTGTTGTATTTGTAATCAAAACGTGCCCCAGTTAAATTTTTTTGACGGAAGTTAAATAAATCAGCTTTTTCATATTTGATCCTGATTTCTCTGGCTGAAGCCATTACCCCTTCATTCAGGATTTTAATTCTTCCCTGTTCATAATTAACAGTATAGTCAGTGCCTTCAGTCAGTGGTGTTGACCCTGCAGTGATTCTCACCGAACCTCTTGAAATATTTAACCCTGGCAAAGCAATTTCACCCATAGAAGCAGAAGAAGAAGCAATTCGAAGGAAGAATTTATTTTTAGCAGCCAGGTTTAATAAATCACTTTTTGTTTTTCTATAAATTTCTTTGAAGGCATATTTTTCAATTAAATTTACTTCAGTACTATCAAATTTACTGGCCAGATAATCACCAAAAGGCTCCAAAACAGGAAACATAATTCTACCTTTAGCAGTATCAATGGTAGTAAATGGGATAAAGTCAAAATTCCCATCAGGCTGAGGGTCATTTGTTTGATTTAAATTGTCAAGGTTAAAAACTTGTAATAAGGGTTTATTGGCTAAATTTTTTCCGTCATGTATACTTGGGTTATCTATCCCTGAGGCATCATCTTTGTAAATAATCCTACATTGAAAATTCTTTTTACTGATGTTAGATTGATTGATATTATAAATATTTTTCATTTGTAAGTTCCACATGGGCAAATCAGTACGGATGGTGGTTGGTCGTAACAGTTTAAGAATAATGGCCGATTGGGAACTGTCCAAACTACTTAAATTCGTTGAAATTTCCCCGACAGTATGTATTGGATCAGCAACAGATGCATTGGTATAACTGTAAGCAACCGCCAATACATCATCATTTCTTAAGGGGGAATTAAGCGAGATATAGCCTAATTGTACATTGTAAGTATAATCAACATTTTTGATAAGCATTCTGGCAGACTTCACCGTTTCATAACCAGCTACTTTCTGTAAATTATAGCTTTCTAATATTGAATTGGCCATTTCTACATTTCTAACCGGATTGTTAGAAGCCCCACCGTTAGCAATAACAGTACTGTACA
Organism: Bifidobacterium breve; assembly: GCA_943325655.2. Classification (GTDB taxonomy): domain Bacteria; phylum Bacteroidota; class Bacteroidia; order Cytophagales; family UBA9547; genus CALPQG02. The sequence goes on from CALPQG020000039.1 coordinate 4,766, forward strand.
AATTATTAGAATTATTGTCCGGCAATACGTTTGAATTGCCTGGCATGTAGACATAACTGTTTTTGATGTCGTAAGGAGTATTTTCACCCAAATCCATCAATGCAATAATATTTCTGGTGTTGGTGATGGTATTGTTACGGTTGGTCACATACACGTCAATGTTTTGAATCTGGGTTCCTGAAACGACAACCGCAGGGTTATTTAATGCTTTCTCATAATTGTCCCTAAAATATTGGGCTAAGAAATAATGCCTGTTGTCTTCGTAATTGTCTGCCCGTATTTCAATTTCCTTGTTTTGCGCATTGTTTTGAATGACCAATTCATCCGATTTTCCTCTTTGGTTGGCAGCAACAGCCGTAACCCATAATTTACCAAATTGCATTTCTGCTTTTACCCCAAACAAGTTTTGAGATCCCTGAATCAACTGGCTGTTGAGCGGCATACTGATATTACCTGCATCAATTTTTTTGATGATTTCGTAATCCAAACCATTGTAATCAATTTTCAGGTTGTTCTCAAAATCAAACGTCGCTTTGGTATCCCAGTTTAAACCCAGTTTAAGTTTTTCACCTACCTTACCCTGCACGTTCAATTGTATGGTTTGGTTAAAAATAAACTGTCCCATTCGTTGCAACCTCACAGGAGTCGCAGGGTTATCAACGCGTTGAAACTGCCCGCCGAAATCCAGCATGACATTCCCGTTTGGTTTGATGTCTATGATATTGCCCCCAAAAATCCTGTCCAGCGTAGGACTCATCACAATTTTTGGAACAAGTCTTGAATTGCCTAAAGTGGTATCGCTCGTGCGAGGATCTTTTTTGTTTTTCCAGTATTTTTGATTTGCCTCTTCTTTTCGGTGTTTTTCAAATTCTTCAAATGACATTTCAGAAGGAGAACGGTAATCGGTATCACCAATTTTTTCTGTCACATGGTAAGTTCCGGCAGAATCATCTCCAATCTCCACTTCTTTTTTGATATTCGAAGGGTCTTTTAAAAGTAAAGGCGATTTTGATTGTTTGTTGCTGTACGCATCGCCATAGCGATCTTTGTCTGTATAAGTCGATCTTTTTGTTTTCTTTCTTGGTTTCTTTTCCGCTTCTGTGGAGTCATTAGCCAAAGGATTCAAGGTATATGGTAAAAAAGCGTTGGTGCCACTTCCCTTAGCCACCGACAGCCAAGCTATTAATAAAAATAGTAGCCCAAAAAAAGTTAATATGTAGGATTTTGAAATTTGCAACCTGTTGATTTCGAATAATTTGATTGGGTATTGAAAATTGTATTGTATGAAATCTAAGCCGTTTTAAGTGCTTGTCTAATTAAATTTTCTAGCGTTACGTTGTTGTCTAGTTTTATGATTTGGTCAATGGCTTTTTCGGCCACATTTTTGGCTATTCCCAAAGTTTGTAAAGCTGATAACGCTTCAGACTTAACGGTATTGTGTGCACTTCCAGATTGAACACCCCCTTGTCCATTGCCCAAGCCCTCTTTTTTAACTTTGTCTTTAAGCTCAAGTATAATTCTTTGGGCCGTTTTGAGTCCAATTCCTTTAACACTTTGTATTAATTTCACGTCTTCTGAAATGATGGCATTTTCAATTTCTCTCACCGAAAGTGAGGACAATACCATTAAAGCAGTGCTCGGGCCCACTCCTGAAATGGAAGTCAGTAAAAGAAAAACCTTTTTTTCATTGGGTTCATAAAAACCATAAAGGGTATGTGCGTCTTCTTTAATGCTCAATACGGTGTGTAATTTGCATTTTTCTGCATCTTTTAAAATTGAATAGGTGCTTAATGATATTCGGATATTGTAGCCAATACCTCCAGTTTCCAAGATAACCAATGCTGGATCCTTGTGAATCACTTTTCCTTCTATGTATGCAATCATTGAATTATTTGAACTTATAATGGTTAAAAAAATCCTAATCTCAAAAATAGCATTTAATACCAATGAATGAAGTATATTAATGTTATTTTTTTGCGCTTAAATAAAGAAATTGAGCACTTAAGATCCATACGCAACAACATCTTTAACCTTAAAAAAAATATCCAACACACAATATTAAAATTTCTAAACCGCATTTTTTAAAAAATTTCACCCTGAAAGACCCAGGGCAAACGCATTAAAATATAAAGTAGCTCAAAAGCCTCACCCCAACCCTCTCCAAAGGAGAGGGAGCTGTCCATTAATCATAAATTGGTGATTAATGCAAAGAAAACCTATTCGTTTTAAAAAATAATGATGATTTCATCGGGATTTAAAGCCCTTTTCCTTTATAAGCGAGCACGAGAGTGCGAAGGTTACGAGCGTTGGGATGAGGCTTTTTATATTGAATTTTTTATTCTAATTATTTTAATGCGTTTGCCCTGCTTAAAGCCCTTCGTTTATCCTCCTTAAAAAAAGATGCTGATTAAAAATGGTAATCTACAGTGCTGTTTTATATTCAACCTGCAATAGTTTAAACAGCGAATAAAATCTTAATTTTTTTTAATGTTCCATTTGCCAATAGCTTTAATCGTCATGTAAAATTTCAAAGTTTGTAATAAAAAAGCGGGGTTTTCACTCCTCTTTTTTGTGTATCACAATAATTAATTGAATATTTGTTAAATCATCCATTAACTAAATCACAGAATGAGTTTATTAATCGTAGGATCGGTAGCCTTTGACGCTATTGAAACACCATTTGGCAAAACAGACAAAATTATTGGAGGTGCAGCCACTTATATTTCTTTATCAGCAAATTATTTTACCAAAAAATCTAACCTTGTTGCCGTGGTTGGCGGGGATTTTCCTAAAGAATATATAGAATTGCTTCGTAACCACGGTGTAAACACCGATGGTTTACAAATCAAAGAAACAGAGAAAACATTTTTTTGGTCAGGTAAATACCACAACGACCTGAACACACGTGATACACTGGTTACCGAACTGAATGTATTGGGAACTTTCGATCCGATTGTACCTTCACAATACCAAAGTTGCGACTATTTGATGTTGGGAAATTTAGCGCCTAAAGTTCAAAGTACCTTGATCAACAGATTGACAAAACGTCCAAAACTGATTGTAATGGATACCATGAATTTTTGGATGGACATTGCCATGGATGACCTGAAAGAAACCATCGGTATGGTAGATGTACTTTCTATCAATGACGAAGAAGCGCGTCAGCTTTCTGGAGATTATTCTTTGTTGAAAGCCGCTAAAAAAATTATGGCGATGGGACCAAAAACCCTTATCATCAAAAAAGGAGAACATGGTGCTTTGTTGTTTCAAGGTGACCAGGTATTCTTCTCTCCGGCTTTACCATTAGAAGAAGTATTTGATCCAACTGGTGCAGGCGATACTTTTGCTGGTGGATTTATTGGTTATTTGGCTTCTACTGATGATATTTCATTTGAAAACATGAAACGCGCTATTGTGTATGGTTCGGCTTTAGCTTCTTGTTGTGTAGAAAAATTCGGAACAGAAAACTTATTGAACCTGTCCGAAACAGATATCAAAGACAGGGTAAACGAATTTGTGAAATTGGCGACGTTTAAGTTGTAAAATTAACTTTCAAAATGAAATCAAAAATGGCTAGAAATTTCTAGCCATTTTTGATTGATAAGGACGCTATTTTTTTCTTTAGTTTCAAATTCTGCTTTAGTGATTTCAAATTGCGTTTTTACAACTGAAATTATTTTTTCAGAAAACAACTTCAGAAATCTCCTTCACAGACATTTCGTGACGAATGTTTGTGTTTTTAGCTGTAGTTTGTTTGAATGCGGATTTTATTAGAATAAGAATTCTTTGCTTGTATTAGAATATATCGTTTCCATGTCTTTATATTTTAAAATAGTTATCAAAGAACTGTTAGTTTAATTCTTTATTAAAATAGTGTTTTCGTTTTATCCATACAAATTCATCACCTTTTGAAATAACAGCAACATCCACTGGCCCACCTACACTTCCTTCTGCAAATGAAATTCTTCTTTTTAAATATGTCATATAAATATCAAACAACAATCCTTTCTTTGAAACTGATCTCAAGATCTCTCTGGATAAGATAATGTACTTTCCGTGTGTTCTGCCTGATTTACTAAAATGAGTTAGGGATGATTTTGGGAGTGTGCAATTCATGGACCTCTTATCCTCTCATTTTAGCTTTAAATTACTTTTCTGTGCATCAGAACTCTAATTTGCTGAGTTGTCTTTTAGATGTTACTTCACAGTAGACATCCTTGTCAATCGCTAACAACCCTTTTAACTCGGCGTGTGCTAAGACTTTCACGCTGCTAGACAATTACCATGCCCCCGACATACAAAAAAGACTTACCATTGCTGATAAGTCTTTTTAAAAGTGGGCCCTGCTGGATTTGAACCAGCGACCCTCCCGTGAAAAACGGGATGCTCTGAACCAACTGAGCTAAGAGCAATAAGTTTCAACCTGCTTTTCCAAGATTTCACTTCCCGCTCTCTAGCGTATGCTGATATTTTGTCTACAAATGATTCTTGATAAAAAATTTTCCAATCGCCAATTTTTCCAGTGAAGCCTTTGTGGTTTGAATTGTGTTTGCGGAGTCGTTCGTGTAAATCGCTAGTATGACCAATATAGTAGCGATTTTTGACAGCCGAAAATAAGATATAAAAATAATATCGATTCATATTCAAATTTAGTTTAAAACAAAAAAGACTTACCATTGCTGATAAGTCTTTTTAAAAGTGGGCCCTGCTGGATTCGAACCAGCGACCCCCTGCTTGTAAGGGAGACTTAATGTATTTATTTACTGATAATTAAGAGTAAAAGGTTGTTTTGAAGGTTGCAAATCAACATTTTCCATTACGTTTATTCTGTCTAGTTTTCACGCTCAAATGAACCATAATTTGACTACATTTTAACTTTAAAGTTCACACACTTGCAACCTCGTATTGAATCTTATTTCACAGCAATTTTCTTTGCCTTTCTTTGCTCTTCTTCTTGCCAAGCTTTATGACTAAGGTAGAGTCTAAACAAAAACATTCCAAGCATAATTATAAATACGATGGTTTTTGCATTTCCATTTGATTGTACAGATGAAACACTATTTTGAAAGGGAAACGATACTTGAGTTAACATGGTTATATTTATTTAACGATTTGAATGAATACGGTATAAATATCTTGAAGGGAATTAATCTCCGTTTTTCGACTTTCCCCTTTACTGTTCTTAAATTCCATGTATCCCACCGAGCAACTCCATATTGCAATAGCCTAAAAATGGTTTGACCTTTGTCAAAAAAAGATATGACAAGAGAACAGTATTGGGAAGATATGGTTGCAAAGTTTCAAGCAACCACTTTATCACAGGCAGCGTTTTGTTTGGAGCAGGATATTAAATGCCATAATTTTCGCTACTGGTTAGCAAAACTTACTCCCTCAGCTCAAACACCTAGTTTTATCAAGTTAGCACCTTTTTCAAAAGCTATTCCTGTTTTGGTGATTGAATATCCTAATGGTGTAAAAATTCATCCTGCTTCAAATACTCCTTTAGCAGAACTTCGAGCCTTGATCAACCTGCTATAATGTTTGCTTTAAATTCAGAGCATCGATATGAGTATTATACCAAAGCTTGTGATATGCGCAAAGGGTTTGATTCGCTTTGTGGCTTAATCAAGCATGAATTAGGTAGAGACCCTTTGAGTGGAGACGTGTTTGTGTTTCTTAATAAGCCCCGAAATACCATCAAGCTTCTTCATTGGGAGCGAGATGGTTTGGTGATTTATCACAAAAGACTAGAGAAAGGGATATTTCCACCACCAACTATTGCGACCAATCAAACACGTCTTCAATGGCCAGAAATGGTGATGATGTTGGAAGGAATTGTGATAAAAAAAATGATAAAAAAAAGACGTTTTTCTTTGTAAAACAATTGCTGTTTTGGGTTATTTTTAGTATTTTTAAAGTATCAAAATAAGGGAAAACATACCGTTAGAAGCACAATGTGATGTATTGTCACAAGAAAATAACGTGCTTGAAAAAGAGATTATTACCCTTAAAATTGAACAACAAAAGCAAGGTGAATTAATCCTTCAACAGCAAGCATTAATAGACTAATTAACCCGCATGTTGTTCGGTCAAAAACGTGAGCGTTTTGAAGCTGTTCCGCCTATACAGCTAGTCATTACTTTTGGTGGTATTTTTTCGCTAGAAGAGCTTCAAAAGATGGAGGAAGCTATTAATGCCAAGAAAGAAGCCGTAAAACAAAAGGAAGCTATTGAAGCTAAAAAACCTCATCCTGGTCGCAAACCTTTGCCAAAACACCTATCAATAGTAGAAATTGTAATAGAACCTACTGAAGATGTTTCTGATATGGTGTTGGTTGGCAAAGAGGAGTCTGACTCTTTGGAATATGAGCCTTCTAAGTTTTATATTCAACGTACTGTTCGCCCTAAATATGCCCCTAAAGCTAAAGAAGGAAGTTTTTCAATTGCACCA
>CALPQG020000040.1 GCA_943325655.2 Bifidobacterium breve
ATTCAAGAAAATTATGCTAAGATTAAAAATATAAAAACATACAAATTCAAGCACAGATACTTTTGCAACACCCTTAATCATCTAGCGCCAATGATATTCATCTAAGTATCCTTGCAAGTTTTCAAGTGTTTTTACACCTGTAAATTCATACCTTGTCATATTAAAAACAAAGACAAGCAAATTATCAATTTGTGCGACCTAAACGCCTATACCTAAAAATCAAATTTATTTGGTCAAAAAATATTTTAACACCGTTTAACAAATCAAACGCATTGGCTCGATTCAAATTCTTCATTCCTAAAAAAGCTTATGTAACTAAAGTCACCTTTTACTTAAAATCAAGCGTGCATATTTGCACCATCAAACAATACAAATTATGGAAATTATTGGCTACGTCGCTTCAATTGCAATAGGAATTTCACTCGGATTAATCGGCAGTGGGGGGAGTATTTTGACCGTGCCAGTGTTGGTATACCTTTTTGGTGTAAACCCTATTATCGCTACCTCCTACTCTCTTTTTGTCGTAGGTATCAGCAGTATATTTGGCGCCTATCCAAAATTCAAACAACACCTCATCAGTTTCAAAACCGCATTCGTGTTTGCTATCCCGTCATTGATTGCTGTATTTATTACCCGAACATTTATTTTACCCATCGTTCCCAACCACATCATCAACATCTATGGATTTGAAATTACAAAATCAATCCTGGTAATGCTTGTGTTTGCAACGTTAATGATACTTGCCTCAATTTCCATGATCAGGGAAAAAAAATGTGTTGGCTGCCCGGATGAACCCGAAAACTTAGATTTCAATTACCCGCTCATCCTATTGGAAGGAACCATCATTGGGGTTTTAACAGGTTTTGTAGGTGCCGGAGGTGGATTTTTAATTATCCCTGCATTGGTAATGCTCAGTAAACTGACCATGAAGAGAGCTGTTGGAACCTCACTCACCATTATTGCAATCAACTCATCCGTAGGATTTATTGGATCGATGTTAACCCATCATGAACATTTACAATATTCGCTCTTATTTTCAGTTACAGGTTTTGCAGTAGTCGGAATTTTCATTGGCAATCAATTGTCAAAAAACATAGATGGGTTTAGGCTCAAAAAAGGATTCGGAGTTTTTGTACTGCTCATGGGGACTTATATTTTATGGAAGGAATTGATGGGAAATTAGGTATTAAGTACAAAGTATTAGGTATTAAGTACTAGGTACAAAGTACTGGGTACAGGGTACAGGGTAGGTGCAAAAAATAAAATCACTTGCCAATAAAATCACCTAACATCAATTCAATTTAACAAAAAATTATTATAAAATAATTAAAATTACAAAGATGAAAATAGAACAAATATATACTGGATGTTTGGCGCAGGGAGCCTATTACATCACTTCCAATGGCGAAGCGGCCATTATTGATCCATTGAGAGAAGTACAGCCCTATTTGGACCGTGCCACCAGAGATGGTGTAAAAATAAAATACATTTTCGAAACGCATTTTCATGCTGATTTTGTATCAGGCCACCTTGACTTGAGCAAAAAAACGGGTGCAGCAATTGTCTTTGGACCAACTGCACAACCCAAATTCGAAGCAACCATTGCTACTGACGGTCAAATATTTGAAGTAGGGAATGTAAAAATAAAAGTATTGCACACGCCTGGGCATACCATGGAAAGTGTGGTGTTTTTATTGCTGGATGAAGCAGGAAAAGAAACCGCCATTTTCAGTGGAGACACCCTGTTTTTAGGTGATGTTGGCAGACCTGACCTGGCGCAAAAAGCAGCATCGATGACACAGGAAGAATTGGCAGGTTTGCTTTACGAATCCTTGTATACCAAAATTTTACCACTGGCCGATGACATCATTGTATATCCTGCACACGGAGCTGGAAGCGCCTGTGGCAAAAACATGATGAAAGAAACTGTCGACACCCTCGGCAACCAAAAAAAGGTGAATTATGCCTTAAAACAGCCCAATAAAGACGCTTTTGTAAAAGCAGTAACAGATGGTTTAATGCCTCCACCTGCCTATTTCCCAGCCAATGTGGCCATGAATAAAATGGGTTATGAAAGTATTGACAGTGTGATAAACAATGGCATGAACGCATTAAGTGTGGCAGATTTCGAAAATGTGGCAGAAACTACAGATGCGGTAATTTTAGACACCAGGGATGCTAGTGAATTTGTAAAAGGATTTATTCCCCGTTCAATACAAATTGGTGTTCAGGGTGATTTTGCACCTTGGGTAGGCGCTTTAATCAAAGATGTCAAACAACCCATATTACTGGTAACGGCAGTTGGAAAAGAAGAAGAAACGGTAATCAGGTTGAGCAGGGTCGGTTTTGACAATATTCTTGGACACTTAAACGGAGGATTCCAATCATGGAAAACCGCAGGCAAAGAGTTTGATACTGTTAATAGAATTTCAGCGACACAGTTTGAAGCTGAATTTATAGCCGGAGAAACCACCGTGATTGATGTAAGGAGAGAAAGCGAATACAGTGCTGAACATGTGGAAGAAGCCTTTAATAAACCATTGGACAGCATCAATGAATGGTTTAAAAACATGGATGCCGAAAAACCATTTTACCTGCATTGTGCAGGAGGTTACAGAAGTGCCATTGCAGCAAGCATATTGAAATCCAGAGGAATACATCACTTTTATGAAATTGATGGAGGTTTTAAAGCTATCGCTGAAACCACTGCAATTCCTAAAACAGATTTCATTTGCCAATCAAAATTAATGACAAATTAAACAAGCTAAAAGTGAAGCAATTAGACGAGAAAAGGGTTGGGGAACACCAACTTTTTCTCGTATTTTTTTGATTAAAATCAATTCATTCGGTGATATCAGTCATTTATAAGCCCTTGATTTTGAATTACATTTGTTTCAATTAAAAAATAATTTTCAACTTTACCATCAAGAATATGACTGCTGGAGAAAACTTAAAAGGTGCAAAAAAAGAAATCACCAAACCTGATGAGCCAATCACCAAACCATCCAGGGAAGAGCCAACTATTGTTCCTTCAGAAAACCCAACAAAGCTTCCGAATGAAACACCCATTACACCACCGGTAGAACCGCCCAATAATTTTCCGATTGAACAGTCTTTTAGAAGCATGAGAAGATACCATAATTTTTAAATCAAAATACCATGTACCATTTTTTATTGATATGTGCAATTGTCTTTGGGATTTCATCGTGTAATTCTTCTGACCGTAAAAAGAACCATGAAACGACCTTACAGGAAGCCATTTACAAAAATGAATATTCCACAAAGGACAAAAATAATTTATTAAACTATTATGTTGCTAAAAGGGATTATACCCGAGTTCAAATAGACAGTATTGCTTCAACAATTAAAAACAATAAAGAAAGAAATTCCAATTATACACTTCAGGATTTAGAAAAATTAAAACAGCGTCAAAAACAGTTTGTAATTAAGGTTGACGCATTAAAAATTGCCTCTGAAGTAAGTTATAACGACAAAAAAATCAGCATTGACAGCGCCATGTCTGACCTTGAAAAACACCTTGAAGAGGCAAAAAAACAACTTGATTATAACCAATAAAAAACATCTACATACGAGTATTCAACTTTAAAATATTTTTTATGAAACGTAGTTTGAATGAATTGATAGGTTACAGTATCGAAACCAAAGATGGCATTAAAGGTTCTGTAAAAGACTTCTTATTTAATGGAGAAACCTGGATGGTAGATTACCTGGAAGTTGACCTTGGATTAATATTTCCAGGGAAAAAAGTGTTGGTACCCAAAGAATTATTAAATGAACCCCATTGGACATCCCAACATTTTCCGGTAAATCTTTCTAAATCGGACATTGAAAATTGTCCTCCTTTGGAAAGTCACCTTCCAGTGTCCAAGAAATACGAACAGGCATTGATGGAATATTATAAAGCCAATAACAGTTGGATACCAGGTTACATACATCCATTTGGTTCACCGGCAATTACTTATTCTCCCGAAACCTTTAAAGTCCCAGCGGATGTATTGGATGAAAAAGATTTAGATACTGTTTTAAGAAGTTTTAAAGAAATCAAGGGCTACCATATTCAAGCCTCGGACATGGAAATTGGTCACATTGATGACGTTATCATTGATGATTCGGATTGGAAAATGATTTACCTGGTCATTGACACGAGTAATTGGATGCCACTGAGCAAAAAAGTTTTGATTAATACACTTTGGATAAATGACATCAGCTATGTGAACCAAAAAATTGAAGTTGACTTACAAGCTGAAACCGTTAAATCTGCACCTGAATTTGATTATTCAATGCCGGTAAATGAAAAATATGAAAAACAATTGTATGACTATTATGGAAGACCTGTAGGGCAAGTGAGTTAGCGCTTGTAATTCCGTTAACGTCTCACTTCAAATTGAAAAAAAAATAAAACTGATAAATCAAATCTGAATCCAACTACATTACAATAATTCAAACGGCTAATTTGTCAAAAAAAGCCGTTTGAATTATTGAACAATCAATATCCTAACACAAATACATTTCACTTCCCACATTTATCAACCCACATTTTACATCTCCCATTTCACATCTTACACATAACAATGATGCAATACTTTTCTAAAATTATGTAATGCATTTTCTTAACAGAAGCCCCAAGTTTATTGATCATGATTATATTCATATTGGATTCTAACATTAGTCACGAGAATTTCCCTTAAACATACAAACATTTGCATATCAAAATATTATTTTGATTTTGAATGCAAATCAAAAAGCAAGTAATTGGTGACGAACAACCTGTAGGTTTTCCTGATGGAAAGTACTATACCTCTACAACTTTAACATTATATCCAATACAACAACACTTCATGACTGATGGGAAAGATTAAACTCAAAAACATACCTTTTGCCGTAGCACATGAAGCTGTATTGGCCGAATTAAATTCCGATGCCTTATGTGGTTTAACGCAGCAGGAAGTTGAAAAACGGATTGAACAATTGGGATTAAATACCATTGAAGCAAAGAAAAATAAAAGCATTTGGTTGATTTTATGGGGGCAATTCAACAGTCCAATTGTTGGACTACTTGTTATCGCTGCCAGTTTATCTTTTTATTTTCAAGAATGGCTTGAAGGCGTTGCAATTCTTATCGTATTGTTAATCAATACCGTCATTGGTTTTTATATGGAATACAAGGCAGAAAAATCCATGAATGCCCTACAAAAACTTTCTGCCATTCCAGCCAAAACACTTAGAAACAAAAAATTAGAAGAAATTAATGCCGAAGAAATTGTTCCAGGTGATGTCATATTTGTAGAAGCGGGAGATATGATTCCGGCAGATGGAAGAATATTTACAACCAATCAACTTCAAGTAGACGAATCGGCATTGACAGGAGAATCTATTCCGGTCGAAAAACAAACCGAAAAAATTAAAGCCGACACTACACTCGCTGAACGAAATAACATGTTGTACAAAGGTACATTTGTAACCAAAGGAAATGCTTACATGGTTACTACTGTTACCGGAATGGATACAGAACTTGGCAATATTGCCAAAATGGTGCACGAAGCCGAGCAAGTGGCAACACCTTTAGAAAAAAAACTGGAAGCATTTAGCAAAAGATTGATTTGGCTGACAGGAGGTTTGGTAATACTCATTTTTGCCGTGGGACTTTTAAAAGGTCAAAATTTCTTTACCATGCTACAAACTTCCATCGCGCTTGCAGTAGCGGCAATTCCTGAAGGCTTACCCATCGTGGCAACATTGGCTTTGGCCAGAGGAATGATGAAAATGGCCAAACAAAAGGTAATCGTAAAAAAACTTTCAGCGGTAGAAACTTTAGGGGGGACCAACATCATTTGCAGTGACAAAACGGGAACACTTACCCAAAACAAAATTGAAGTGAATGAAATTATTACTACAGACAATTCTCCAGAAGCATTTGAAATCATTTTAAGAATAGCGGTTTTATGCAACACGGCGGTTTTACACCAAAGCAAAGACCATACGAAAGAAATTGGAGATCCTCTGGAAATTGGATTGCTTAAATTTGCCCTGAAAAACAACATTGACAACCACCAAACCAGAACGCAATTCCCCAAAATAAAAGATGAGCCTTTTACTTCTGAAACAAAAATAATGGCGACACTGCATCAGGACCATGACAGCCTTACCATTTATTCCAAAGGAGCAGCCGAAGAAATCATCAAACATTGTACTCATCTATATGCTAAAAACGGACTTGTGGTATTCGATGAACAACAAAAAAATGACTGGGCTCAAAAAGCAGAAAAACTGGCGGAAGAAGGGTTAAAAGTTATTGGCGTTGCCTACAAACCTTTCGCTCATACTGAAGATGGATTGATTGAAAACCTGGTATTTGTAGGATTGTTCGGACTCATTGACCCCCCCAGAAAAGAAGTATTTGAAGCCATTCAGGAATGTAAAAATGCAGGCATAAAAGTCATCATGATTACAGGAGACCACCCTGCAACAGCCAAAAACATTGCCCTAAAACTGGGAATCATTGACGATGAAAATACCCCTGCCATGTTGGGTAAAGACATGAAGGATTATGATGTACTGACTGAAAAGGAAAAGAAAGTTTGGATGAACACCACTGTTTTTGCAAGGGTTAGTCCTAAACAAAAACTTGACCTGGTAACTGTTTTACAGGAAAAGGGAAATATCATAGGTATGACTGGCGATGGGGTAAATGATGCACCAGCACTCAAAAAAGCAGACATTGGCATTGCAATGGGTTTGAGAGGAACTCAAGTTTCGCAAGAAGCTGCCGATATGGTTTTAAAAACAGACTCCTTTGCGGCCATCGTAATCGCCATAAAACAAGGTCGAATCATTTTTGAAAACATCAGAAAATTTGTCATTTTCTTACTCTCCTGCAATTTGAGTGAACTGCTCATTATAGCTACTGCTGCCATTTTCAATTTCCAGTTTCAATTGTTGGCGCTACAAATCCTTTTCATCAACCTCGTAACCGACATGTTGCCAGCCCTTGCTTTGGGGATGATTGGGGGATCTGACCATATCATGAAAAAACCACCTAGAAACATGAAAGAACCAATCATAGACCAAAAAAGATGGGTAACAACATTCTTTTATGCCATCGTAATTGGGGCATCAAGTCTTGGTGCGGTATTGTTCAGTCATTATTTGGCACCAGCATCAGCCAAATGCAACCATGAAATTTGCAATAACATTTTATTTTTCACCTTAATATTTTCTCAATTGCTGCATGTTTTCAATATGGGAAGTGGTACTTTATTCTTCAGGTCTGAAGTAATGCGCAATAAATATGTATGGGGAGCAACGGCAATTTCTTTGCTTACATTATTGGGCGCTTATGCCTTTGAACCCTTAAGAAAAGTACTGTCTATTTATGAAATGAATAGGTATGATTGGGCAATTACCATTGGGGCAAGTTTCGCTTCTTTGATCATCATTCAAATAGGGAAAAAATTAAAACTGGTAAAGCAGTAAAAAAACATAGCATTATCAAAGTATAAACCCTGTTATTCCCCCCGTCAGCTATAAATAATCGTCCTGTATTGTCGACAACTAAGCCTCAAGATTTTTTTTAAAAACGATTGGGAAGTTCTACTGGTTCCTGCAATACCAACAGCCTCTTTGACTGCAGCACGAGGTAAGTTGCCGTCAGTCAAAGCATTCCTACCAACAGCACACTGTTGCAATCACCTGCTACATAATTTTTATTGTATATTTCATCTATCGCAACTTTAGCTGCGGTTAATGAACCAACTGCTGCATCACTGCCAGCAGTACCATGTACGTTTACTGCTGACTAACCAATAGTCTGTTGTGCATCGCTCACATTTAAAGCAACGAAGTAAATTATTATAATTAGCGTGTTTAAGAGTAGCTTTTTCATGGCCTCAAAGGTTAGGAATTGTGAATATGTTGTTCATTGTAGTCGAATTAACGCCTAATAATTAAGATCATTTTTTATATTCTACCAATGGTGAATTACAAACTATAAAGGGTAACATTCATTCGGTAAATGAAAAAGCAACAGCAATAGACCATTCCATAAAAAATTAGACAGTAATCACAACAACATGATTTGAATTTTGAATCTGTATTGCTTAGCTATCCTTTAAATTATATATATTTACTTTTTAAATGCACTAACATCATTCAATTAAGTAGTCATCTCCGTTGAACTATTCGGTAACATATCCAATTCCAAGTGATGAAACACTTGTTGCGAAATCACTTTTGTGGGCGCAACAGTTTGAAATGGTTCAATACACCACCAACAATGGCAACGCCAAGGGATTCAAACAGCTGTTGGGAATTCAATTCAAGGTTAATCCTAAAAATCAATCCCTGGCATCCTTGCATAAAAACACCTGGCAACTGGGATTTATTGGCTATGATTATAAAAACCAAGTTGAAAATGCTTACCATCAACCCAAGCAAAAAAACACTTTTGAGTTTCCTGACCTCTATTTTTTCGAACCAGATATCCTGATTTGCTTTGAGGAAACGCAAATCACCATTCATTCCACAAGCAACAATACTTTAGCCATTTTAGAAGAAATTGAAAACACCTTTATTCCTGTAACAGATAAAAACCATCAGGTACAGTTTCAACCGGACACCAATTTCAACACTTATGAGGAGCATTTCAACACCTTAAAAAACCATATTTTACAAGGAGACATTTACATCACCAATTATTGCATTGCCTTGACAGCCCAAAATTCATTTTTAAATCCTGTACAACTTTACCTAAAAATTAACCAGCAAACACCAACACCGTTTTCCAGCTTCATCAAGTACCAAGACCAATATTTGATTTGTGCTTCGCCCGAACGGTTCCTAAAAAAAGAAGGACAACAACTTATTTCTCAACCCATTAAAGGTACTGCTCCAAGAGGAAATTCAGAGAAAGAAGACCATACCAACAAAACACAACTCCAAAACAGCATCAAAGAAAAAACGGAAAATGTAATGGTGGTGGATTTGGTCAGAAATGATTTGTCGCGAATTTGTGATCAGGTGAATGTCACAGAATTGTATGGCATTTATAGTTTTGAAACGGTACACCAAATGATTTCTACCATTACCGGAAACCTGAAAGACAACACAGATTTCGAAGCCATTATCAAAGCTACATTTCCGATGGGAAGCATGACCGGTGCGCCCAAAATCAATGCCGTGAATAGCAGTGCCACATTCGAAAATTTCAACAGAGAATTGTATTCTGGTACAGTTGGCTATATTACTCCTGAAGGAGATTTTGATTTTAATGTGGTGATCAGAAGCATTTTACACGATTCAAAATCAAACACTAGCAGCATTCGCGTGGGAAGCGCCATCACCTATAACACCACCGCAACACAAGAATGGGACGAATGTTTGTTGAAAGCAAAAAGTTTGTTAAGCCTGTTCAAACCTAAATCCTCACATGGACCCTGGCTGAAATAACATGCACTGGCTCTGAACGGACTTTTGTTGTAAACGGAATGGATTAACCATGGAGTAAGTAAGAAAGCATTTCCGAAAGTATAAACACAAAAATTACAGTTGAATAACATTACAAAATGCGTTTTCCCGACCTTTACCTGATTATCCGACAATTATTTATTGACACCTATAAAACAGCCATCAACCTGTTTAAAATCATGGTGCCTGTTTCTATTGTGGTGAAACTACTGGAATATTTTGACCTGATCAAATACATCGGCAAGGTACTTTCTCCCTTGATGCAATGTATAGGTTTGCCAGGTGAAATGGGATTGGTTTGGGCTTCCACCATGATTACCAATATCTACGGGGGAATGTTGACGTATTTTACTTTACAGGCGCACCACCAGTATTCTACAGCACAAATTACCATCATGTGCGCCTTGATGTTGGTAGCCCATACGCTGCCTGTGGAATTACGGGTGGCACAAAAAGCGGGAGTCAATCTCCTGGTGATGTTTTTGGTGCGGTTTGTATTCGCATTTCTTTCTGGTTTTATCCTGAATTTGATTTACACCTATACAGGAACTTTACAAGAAAATGCTGTTCTCAGCGTACAATTGATCAAACCCATCACTGACCCCAGTTTGATGGGTTGGCTTTTGGGAGAACTGGAACGTTATGGCAAAATTACCGTGTATATTTTTGCCCTGATCAGCCTCATGAAAATCCTTCATGTGACAGGATTTATCAATTTACTTTCGAATTCCTTAAAACCTATTTTAGGGATTTTGGGAATTTCTAAAGCAGTAATCCCCATCACGGTCATTGGCTCAACGCTAGGGATTTTGTACGGTGGCGCCTTGATTATCAAAGAATCAGAAGAAAAACAACTCCCGAAAATGGAAGTATTTTACGCCATGACCTTGATGGGATTGTGCCATAGTTTGATAGAAGACAGCATTTTGATGATGTCTTTGGGAGCACATTACACAGGTGTATTTATTTTCAGAATGACATTTGCTTTTTTAATGACATTCCTCATCGTAAGGGTCACGAAAGCTTTGCCTAAAAAATGGTGTGACAAGTATTTGGTGAATTGATAAATGAAAAAGAACAGCTCTTCCGAATTTCCGCTCTTCCGAATTTTCAATTCGGAAGTCCTATCGAAGGATTTGTAATCCGTCATATACCGATTTCTGCATTATTCGGATTGAAAATCCTACGATATGGATTCGACAATGCAATTGTCGAATAGCAGAATAGCGGATTCAAAACATGAAGATAAGTGTACAAGCCACAGGGTCAAAGTACAATGTACCCAAGACCCTGTACTCAGTACCAAAATCTACCTAAAAAAAAATCCATTTGGAATAATACCCACAGTCATGCTGTCAACCACTGCTCCTGTAGCAGCATTGTAACGAATCACTTTTCCAGCGCTGGAATAATTACCGGCATCAGCACCATAAACAATTTCTGTGGCTGGATCTATCCCTAAACCATAAAATGACCTGGCCACAAAAGTGGTATTGTCAAGTGCTGTAGAAGTAATATTTTGGCTCATCACTTTGCCTTCATAGTTAAAGTACAATTTATTTTTAGCGCCATTGATGGTCAATCCAGAAGGCATGGCGCTTGTAGAAGTAAATGGAATTGTCAATTCAACTGTGTTTGTGGTTGGATTAATTTTTACCAAACTTCCTGATTTATCTAGAACGGGATACTTACC
>CALPQG020000041.1 GCA_943325655.2 Bifidobacterium breve
AATAATTCATTGTTCTACATCGAAGACAACCAGGTGAAAGAATTGAAAGCGGATAAATATTCCATCGGTGGACTTCAAAAAGAACAGGAACGTAAATTTACGAACCATACTTTACAGATAACATCAAAAACTACTTTCTTCCTGACTTCTGATGGTTTTCAAGACCAGTTTGACCAAACATTTGAACACAAGTTTACGACAAAAAGAATGAAAAAATTGTTTTTAGACATCGCCCATAAAGATGGGGAAGAACAAAAAAGCATTCTTGATACAACCATTTTAAACTGGAGAGGAACCGAAGAGCAAATGGATGATTTGATGGTTTTAGGATTTACAGTAGACCCTAAATAAATGAAGGCATATAATTAATTGGGCATTGATTTATTATATTGATAAATAGGAATTGCCTTTAAACCTTAGTAAAATTGTGACCTATTATGACAGTACTTCCTTATAAAGATTTAAAGCTCGGCAAGAAAGAACAGGTGGCTAAAATGTTTGATAACATTTCACACAAGTATGACTTTCTAAATCATTTTCTTAGCCTTGGAATTGATATTTATTGGCGCAAAAAAGCCATCAAATTATTGTCAAGCTCTAAGCCTAAATACATACTTGATATTGCTACAGGTACTGGCGACTTTGCCATTGAGGCACTCAAATTAGCTCCCGATAAAGTTATTGGTGTAGATATTTCAGCTGGAATGCTCAAGTATGGCAACGAAAAAATTGTTAAACTTGGACTGCAACATAAAATCGAATTAATTCTTGGTGACTCAGAAAAATTGCCTTTTGATGACAATACTTTTGATGCCATCACCGTTTCTTTTGGAGTTAGGAATTTCGAGAATTTAGAAAAAGGACTTATTGACATGTTCAGGGTTTTAAAACCCGGAGGAAAGGCACTTGTTTTGGAGTTTTCTAAACCTAGATCATTTCCTATGAAACAACTTTATAATTTCTATTTTAAAAATATCTTGCCTGTTTTGGGTAAAATGTTTTCAAAAGACAACACGGCTTACACATATCTTCCCGAATCGGTAAATGCTTTTCCAGACGGAGAAGATTTTTTAAAAGTATTTGAAAATTCAGGATTTAAAAAAACGAAATGTATACCACTAACCTTCGGCATAAGCTCCATTTACATTGGAGAAAAATAAGTTTACTATTTTTAATTGGTACATTAGGGAGTTACAATGCACAATCACAAAAAGTTTTTAACCTTCCTTATTATGATGATAAAATACTTCATTTTGGTTTTTATTTGGCATTAAATTCCAATGCATTTGGAGTAACGCAGTCTCAATATTTTGTAGATAAGAATGATTCTATCACCTCTATTTCAGCGCCTTGGGCTGGTGGTGCCATGCTTGGCTTTGTAGTGAGTGTGAGGTTGAATGAATACCTGGATTTAAGAATATTGCCAGGGGTTACTTTTACGGAAAGAACATTGGATTATAAATTTGTAAACAACACCAAAGAAACTCAAAAGTTTAATTTTACTTATGTTGAACTTCCTTTCATGATGAAATACAAATCAAGACGGAGAGGCAATGCAAGAATGTACTTGATTGGTGGAGGGAAAATGTCTGTTGCTGCAACAGGAAAGAAAAAAGATTTGAAACCAGATCAAGTAAGGCTGGATAACTTAAGTTTTGGAGTTGAATATGGTTTTGGTTTTGACATCTATAACGAGATGTTCAAATTTGCTCCCGAAATTCGTTTCTCACATGGATTTAGCAATATGGCTTTAGCTGATCAGTATGTTTATAGCAAAAGTTTACAAAGTTTATCTTTACATACCATTACCTTGTACTTCAATTTTGAGTAACTATTAGTGAAATGCTGTATGTAAATAGTGAATGATTACTTCTTACAATAAACGCACATTTCACTATTCACTTCTCACTTTTTACTATATATTTTTGTAACTTCGCCATGTATAATTTATACCCTTAGTTGAAGCTAAGTCGCAGTATATAACATGGAAAACAAATACCAAATACTCCTTTATTATTGCTATACCAATATTGAAGATCCGGAAGACTTCAGGGAGCAACACCATTTATTTTGTATAGAAAACGACATCAAAGGTCGTGTCATTGTTTCTCAAGAAGGACTAAACGGTACTGTTTCAGGCTTAATTCATAATTGCCAGAAATATATGGATACCCTAAAAGCGGATCCTCGTTTTGCCAAGATTGATTTTAAAATAGATACCTACCCCAAACATGCCTTTCAAAAAACACATGTCCGTGTGAAATCTGAAATCGTGTATTCTAGTTTAAAACACATCAATCCAAACAAAAAAACCGGAATTCATTTGGCTCCAGCCGATTTTAAAAAAATGAAAGACGAGGAAGATGTGGTGATTTTAGACTGTCGGTCTAATTATGAACACAAGGTTGGTAAATTTAAAAATGCGGTGACTTTTGATATGGACAATTTTAGAGATTTTCCTGAAAAAGTAAAAGCGATAGAAAACCTCAAACACAAAAAAATAGTAACCTATTGCACTGGTGGAATCAAATGTGAAAAGGCAAGTGCGTATTTGCTTGAACAGGGTTTTGAAAATGTGTACCAATTGCATGGTGGCATTATCAAATACGGCATGGAAGAAGGTGGAGAAGATTTTGAAGGCAAGTGTTATGTGTTTGACAATAGGGTAGCCGTTGATGTAAATAAAGTAAATCCCAAAGTAATTTCTATTTGTTATATTTGTTCAAAATTAAGTGACAGGATGATAAATTGTGCCAATCCAGCTTGTAATCAACATGTTGCAATATGCGAAGACTGTGGCTGGACTTTAGACGGTGCATGCTCAGAAGCGTGTAAATGTCACCCTGAAAAAAGGGTTTATGATGGTACTGGTTATTACCAAAGTAAATTGAACGGCTATAATCCTTATATTGGTCTTAAAAGAAAGTAATTTATTAGTGATGAGTGTTTAGTTTTTAGTGTTTAGTAAAAAACCAAAATGCAACACTTACTACTCAACACTAAATGATAGTGATGAGTGTTGAGTTTTTAAGTGTTTAGTAAGAAACTTAAAACTAACAATACTTAAAACGCAACACTCACCACTCAACACTAAAAAATATGGTTCTTTCTTTACAAAAAGTAAGTAAAAATTTTCAACAAATGGTGGCACTACAGGAAGTTGACCTGGAGATTCCGTCTAATTCAATTTTTGCATTGTTGGGGCCAAACGGAGCTGGTAAAACTACTTTACTTCGAATCATCACTGCAATTTTTGCACCTGATTCAGGAAAAATTCTATTTAACGGAAAACCAATTTCTTCCACCAATAAACCTATCATTGGCTATTTGCCTGAAGAAAGAGGTTTGTACAAGAAAATGAAGGTTGGAGAACAGCTGGTTTATCTGGCGCAGCTCAGAGGTTTATCATTCGATGAAGCCAACAAGAATTTAAAACATTGGCTCACTAAACTGGACATTGCAGACCGTGAATTTCATATAGTAGAATCATTGTCAAAAGGCTTGCAGCAAAAGGTACAATTTATTGCTACCATAATTCATAATCCCGATATTGTTATTTTAGATGAACCCTTTTCTGGTTTTGATCCAATCAATGCACAGTTGATCAAAAACGAAATCCTGGAAATGAAAAAAAATGGGAAGACGGTAATTATTTCAACCCACAGAATGGAATCTGTAGAAGAACTTTGTGATGAAATTGCGCTCCTCCATAAGGGTAAATTAATACTTCGTGGAAATAAAGAAACCATCAAAAAATCATTCAGTAAAAATCAATATTTAATTAAAGGAATAGGAGAGGCCTCAGTCATAAAAGATTGTGCCATTATCGAAAATTACAAACAAAATAACCTGACTAAATTACTGATTAATATCAATGAAAGTCAGTCTGTTAATGATGTTTTGTTAACGTTGATTCACCAAGGATTTCAGGTACATTTTGTAGAAGAGCAATTGCCATCTATGCATGCTATCTTTATCGAAAAAATTAATACTTATGCTCAGTAATATTTACCTGATTTTGAAGAGGGAATTTTCTATGAAAATTCGGAATAAAATGTTTTGGATGATGGCGCTTTTAGGGCCTTTTATGCTTGCGGCCATTATGATTGTTCCTGTGGGTTTAAATATGAAAAGTGCTGACCACAAGATCATTGAAATATTAGACTTGAACCGATTAAAAAAGGAAGAAGTAAATATCCATAAGTATTTTACCAATACCGAGGAGGTTTCTTATGTGTTCATGAATGGTTTGCCTGAAGACATTAAAGATATATTTTTAAACAAAGGAACTCATGATGCTTTAATGGTTACTCAGGCGTATCCTTCAACAGCTGCAGCTCAGTTTTACAGCAAATCATCCATCAGTCAAAAGCTTCTTGAAAAAACGGAAGCTTCCATGTTGAATTACCAAAAGGATGTATTATTGTTCAAAAAGGCCAATTTAACGTCAGATGCCATTCAGGATTTTAATTCCAGGTATGCGATAAAAAATATTTTTGTAAACAACAATGCCTATCAAAATGTATTTGAAAGTACTGCATCTAGCATTGGACTCACCGCAGGGATTTTGATTTATGTATTCATTTTACTCTTCGGCATTCAGGTAATGAGAGGCGTAATGGAAGAAAAATCAAGCCGCATACTTGAAGTAATGCTTATTTCAGTGAAACCATTTGAATTGATGATGGGGAAAATTTTAGGAATTGGATTAACGAGCTTGCTTCAATTCGGAATGTGGGTCGGAATTTCTTCTTCGATTTCTTATGCGATCAAGTCCTATTTCAAGCTCGAGATGTACTCCAATCAAAATATTGGCAATACCTTGAAATTTGTTAATGACAGTTCTCAGGCCATGGATATCAACAGGTTAATGACGGCATTGGGTCAAATTAATTTGCCCTATATCCTGGTAATATTCTTGGTGTTTTTCATTTTAGCATACCTGCTGTACAGCGCCATGTTTGCAGCCATAGGCGCAGCCGTTGATTCAGAAACCGACACACAACAGTTTGTTTTACCAATCACCATTCCATTATTGGTAGCGTTTTTACTGGCACAAAATATCATCAATAATCCGGATGGGACAATGGCTTTTTGGCTTTCCATGGTCCCAATTACTTCTCCTATAGTCATGATGTTAAGGTTACCTTTTGGTGTCCCTGTTTGGCAACTTATTGTATCCTTATCTTTACTTCTTGGTGCTTTTGCGGCGATTACTTACCTCTCTTCTAAAATATTTAGGATAGGAATATTGATGTACGGTAAGAAAGTAACCCTAAAAGAATTGGGTAAATGGATGTATTATTAATGAATTAATCATATTATAAATCAGTTGTTTATATAATAAATTGAAAATTCATTTGAATGATAGCATTGTAATTCAGAATGATTTTTAACTTTGTAAGTTGTAAAAGCAGTATAACCCTTAAATAAATGGACTTGGATTTTGAAAGACCTATTGTAGAACTTGAAGCTAAATTAGCGGATATGAAACACATAGCTGAGGAGAATGATGTTGATGTTACTGATGCAGTCAAAACATTAGAAGATAAAATCAAGAAATTAAAAAAAGATACGTATCAGAATTTGACACGTTGGCAAAGGGTTCAGTTGTCTCGACATGCTGATCGTCCTTATACATTGGATTATATTCCAGCAATTTGTGATAAATTTATTGAGCTTTTTGGCGATCGTAATGTAAAAGACGACAAAGCCATGGTAGGCGGTTTTGGTGAAATAGAAGGTCAGACTTTTATGTTTATCGGACAACAAAAAGGTAGAAATACCAAACAACGTCAATACCGAAATTTTGGAATGGCCAATCCTGAAGGCTATCGTAAGGCATTGCGTTTGATGAAAATGGCAGAAAAATTCAACA
Source organism: Bifidobacterium breve (assembly GCA_943325655.2). Classification (GTDB taxonomy): domain Bacteria; phylum Bacteroidota; class Bacteroidia; order Cytophagales; family UBA9547; genus CALPQG02. The sequence continues at coordinate 5,879 of CALPQG020000041.1, forward strand.
AACCTATTATAACTTTTATTGATACTCCTGGTGCATACCCCGGACTAGAAGCGGAAGAACGTGGACAAGGCGAGGCAATTGCTAGAAACCTGAAAGAAATGTTTATGCTTAAAGTGCCGGTTATCTGTATCATTATCGGTGAAGGAGCTTCAGGCGGAGCTTTGGGTATTGGTATTGGAGACAAAGTATTGATGCTTGAAAATACTTGGTATTCGGTAATCTCTCCTGAATCTTGTTCTTCAATTTTATGGAGAAGCTGGGATTACAAAGAACAAGCCGCAGAAGCGCTTAAATTGACTGCAGCGGACATGTTAAAAGCTGGATTGGTGGATGGAATTATCAAAGAACCTCTTGGAGGTGCTCACGTTGATCCTGTTGCCATGGCCAATAAATTGAAAAAAACTATTTTAGAAGAAGTTGCGGGATTATTCCTTATTTCTTCTGAACAAAGAATTTTAAACAGGATTGAGAAATTCTCCAATATGGGCGTAGTTACTGAATTAGCATTTGATGGTACTTCACGCCTTTAATACAAATCATTTTAAACTCGATGGCGGGGCTATGTTTGGTGTTGTTCCTAAAACAATTTGGAACAATTTAAACCCTGCCGATGAGAATAATATGACCAATTGGGTGACACGTTGTTTACTTTTTTCTTTTGATGACAAGTTGATTTTATTTGATTCGGGAATTGGGAACAAACAAGACGCGAAATTCAGAAGTCATTTTAGTGTCAATGAATCTGACGACATTGAAAAAGAAATCCTTCATTTGGGATATTCTTCAGATCAGGTTACCGATGTTGTTTTTACCCACTTGCATTTTGACCATTGTGGCGGTGCCGTAAAGTGGAATGAAGACCAATCGGGTTATGAGTTGACATTTAAAAATGCAACTTATTGGACACATCAACAGCAATGGGAATTGGCAATGAATCCAAACCCAAGAGAAAAGGCTAGTTTTTTAAAAGAAAACTTAATGCCGATACTTGAAAGCGGTAAGCTTCAGTTTATTGATCCAAGCAATTCTCCATTTGAAAACATTGCTTTTGAAGTGGTGAGCGGACATACTGCTTCAATGATTTTGCCGGTTATCCATTACAACGGAAACACAATTTTATTTGCCGCTGATTTATTTCCTTCATTAGCACATTTGCCTATACCTTATGTGATGGCTTATGACATGCAACCTTTACTTACCTTGGAAGAGAAAAAAAAAATTCTCCAAAAAGCCTTAACCAATCATTGGATTATTTGTTTTGGTCATGACCATATCAACGAATGTTGTACTTTGCATCAAATAGAAAAAGGTGTTCGTTCTTTAGAGAAATTTGAACTGAAATCAATAAAATAAGTTTAACAAAAAGCAAAGATTGCTAACAGTTAAGTTATCAACTGTATTAAAATTAGAGAGTCATGCATTTAAATCCAAAAGCTATACCAAAGAAAACCATAGGTTTGGCTTTGTCTGGTGGAGGAGCTCGAGGAATTGCACATCTTGGCGTTTTAAAGGCACTTGATGAGTTAGGAATCAAACCTGATTTAATTTCAGGCTCGAGTGCAGGAGCTGTGGTGGGTGCATTTTATGCCGCAGGATATGAGCCTGACCAGATTTACGAAACCTTAACTAAAACGAATGTTTTCAGGCTTTTACGCCCAGCCATTTCCAAATTGTCTTTTTTGAAATTGGACAGAACCTCTCATGTATTCAATAAGTTTTTACCTCAAAAATTTGAACAGCTAGAAATTCCTCTCATTATAACTGCAACAGAAATAAACCAAGGGGTAACCCATTATTTTTCTACTGGTGAATTGATAAAATGTATTCACGCTTCCTGCAGTATGCCCATTATTTTTGAACCCATAAAAATAGGGGATAAAGTGTATGTAGATGGAGGTGTGATGGATAATTTACCTGTTGACCCATTGATCGAAGCCCAAATGGACGTTATTATTGGTGTTCATGTGAATCCTAAAAATGAAGATTTTAAAGCGATGAGCATAAGAAATATTGCAGAAAGAAGTTTTCAGTTGGCCTTATCTTACAATGTCAAAGAAAGAAAGCCCAAATGTGATATCTATGTTGAGCCTCAAGATTTAAAGGGAATAAAGCTTTTTGAAATTTCTAAGGCTAAAATAATATTCAAAGCGGGTTATGATGCTGTGATGAATGATAAAGAGGCTATCTTGAAAAAAATTAATTCCTAAGAAATGAAAAATATCTTTGTAGTTTACCTTTTGTTGAGTTTTCAGTTTGTGTTTGCTCAAACTAAATCAGAGGATGCGGAATTTCTAGAGGAAAGATATATCAATTACAAGGTCTCTGAAGATGGAATTGATACTAAAGGTAGAATGAAGTCGATGAAGAAAGCAATCAATAGAATTGCATTGGCGCGAGATACAAGTGCAATAGATGTTTTGCTTGATATTTATATTGGTTATGACGCTACTGACAATGATGTCAAAGAACTGGCTTACGTCACTTTATTCAAATTTAAACCTGAATTGATGCCAAAATTAGCGATGAGAATTTCTCAGGCGGAATTGAAATACGGCATCCAAAGAAATACACATTTGGACTATATGGATTTATTGGCATTAAAAAAGAAACTGGAAAACTAATTGTGTTATTCAGGATTGTAAACTGAGAACGTTTTGTCGGCATAAAAAACGATAATGCGTTCTATTTTTTTGTCCGTTGTTCCAAATAACGGAGGAATAGGAGATGTATTGACATTTTTAATAGGTTGATCTTTAACGATAGGTTCTTCCAGTGTTATGGTTTCTGTATTCATAGTTGGTGTGTTAAAGTTGATTTGTTCAATTACAGGTACATCATTGATATATTTTGATCTCACAGCAGAACTTGCTTCGGTGATGGGTTGGTCTAAAAGTATTGCGGTTTTAGGCTGTTCTGCGGTTTGTAAATTGATTTTACGTTCAAAGGCTTCCTCTAAAAGATTGTTTTCCAATGCTTCCTTTACAAAATTGATATTTTTCATTGAAGGTTTAGTTTTTTTGGGAGCAATGGTTTTAGCGGAAGATTTTTCATCCTGCTTTTCGCGTAAATCATCCTCGGATTCAAATAAGTCTAATTGTAACATAGCGCCTGTACCGTTTATTAACCAAATTGGATTGTATTGTGGAAATGATAAAATAATTTTCTGTACAATGTCGATACTTGGTTTGTTTCGACCAGAAAGTATGTGCGACATACTAGGTCGTTTTACACCAATCATATCGGCAAATGTAGAAGGAGAGTATCCTTCTGTTTCCATGACAATTTTTACACGATCTGTTAATGAATTTTCCATATAATATTACAAATGTAAATTAAAATATTTTCATTTACAATAGTTAATTTAATGGTATATTTAACATTTGTAAACAGCTGTAATTGTTTACAAATGTAACCCTTACTACTATTAACAATTGTAATTTATTGGGCTTGCAAAATTGAATAGCATTAATTATCTTGCTTTAAATTAATGACTTATATGAAAATAGTTTTATTAGATGCAGCTACATTAGGGGAGATTGTTTCATTGAACAAGCTGAATACTTTCGGTGATTTTATTGCTTATGGCAATACGATGCCTGAAGAAGTGGTTGGTCGTATTGAAAGTGCTGAAGTTATCATTACCAATAAGGTTAAAATCAATAAAGAGATTATGGATGAAAGTCCTTTCTTGAAATTAATTTGTGTCGCTGCGACTGGAATGAACAATATTGATTTGGAATATGCGCAATTCAAAGGTATTTTGGTCAAAAATGTATCGGGATATTCTACACAAAGCGTTGCGCAACAAACATTTGCGATGCTGTTGACAATTACCAACCATGTCAATTATTATTACAATTATGTTCAAAAAGGAGACTATTCAAAGGGTAATATTTTTACCCATGTAGATAATCCGATTTATGAACTTAAAGATAAAGTTCTGGGACTAATAGGATTGGGTCACATTGGAAGAAGTGTAGCTTCAATCGCTGAAGCATTTGGAATGAAGGTTATTTATGCTTCTATAAGTGGGATTGTTAGAGAAGAAAAATTTGAAAAGGTATCCTTTATGGAATTGCTAAAAATGAGTGACGTAATTTCTATTCATGCTCCATTAACAGAACAAACCACTCAATTGATTCAATTTAAAGAAATGCAGCTAATGAAGCCAAGTGCTATTCTGCTAAACTTGGGAAGGGGTAATATTGTACATGAATTGGATTTGGTTAAAGCCTTGAATGAGAATGTTTTATTTGCCGCGGCTTTAGATGTTTTTGAAAATGAACCAATTTCTAAAAATAGCCCATTGTTAACAATTGAAAATCCTGAAAAGCTATTGCTTACACCTCATGTTGCTTGGTCAAGTGTAGAAGCCAGAGAAAAATTAATGGAAGGTATAATTAACAATATCAAATTATTTATCAATAGCTAAAGTGTTTTATTTCAGGTAAATAACTTGCTCCACTTTATGCTTTACTAAAAATGATTTAATGGTTTTCGACAAGGATTTGTTTTCATTTACTGGAACAATACATGACTTTAAAGCTTGATTGTCAGTGGTTAAATGAGTGGCAATATAACCAATTCCACAAAAAACACCATGAGCCACGTAGACCACTGATTTTTCTAAGTCATTTCTTCCTTTGTCTATCACAATGAAATTTTGTTCTTGAGGATTAATGAATTTAATCAATGATTCAGCTTTTGTATTATAGCTTGTTAATGGTTCTAAATCAGTTGGTTCTGCTTTCTTTTTAGTCAAACCCGAAAGGTTGTGGTCAAGGTTAAATTTAGTTACCAGGTGAAACAGTTCTTCCCTGGCATCTTCTAAAGTATTGTAAATTAGGATGGGTGTTTCAAAAATTGAAGTTGGTTTGATTGAAAAAGTAATGTACCCATTTGAATTTACATCTGTAAATAGGCCAATATCATAACTCAGTTTGCGTTTTATTTTATTGAATAACGGACAGTTATTATTGATCTCCATTTCCTCTTTTAAAAGGGCAATCAATTCACTACCGGTTTCTTCAAACGCAATGGAACGTGTTGCTTCCCTAAGTTCAGTTGCTTTTTTTGTACTCGAATTATTTAAATGACTCTGAACCCTCTTCTTTATATTTCTACTTTTACCAATAAAAATCAATTCATTACGACTATTTTTCAAATAATAAACCCCTATAACTTCTGGTAAATGATCTATATTAAGATTGTGAGCAATGTCATGCTTGGCTAATGTTTGCGTTTGGTTTTGAACTGATACTGCATTTTTTTGAAGTAAAATTTCAAAT
>CALPQG020000042.1 GCA_943325655.2 Bifidobacterium breve
TCCGAATAATATTTATATAGCAGTGCAAAAAACTACGCAGGAATGAAAGTACAGGGTACAGGGTACAGGGTACAGAGTATAGGGTACAAGGTACAAGGTACAGGGTACAAGGTACGCCTCTCCAAAGGAAAGGTAGCTGACCATTAACCATCCATTGGAGAGGAGTCCATAGAAAAAAAATCGTATTGAAAAAAGAAGTATGATTTCATCGGGATCTAAAGCCCTTCTCCTTCGGAGAAGGGTTTGGGAGGAGGCTTTTACTTCGCTGGATCAAGACTTGCGCCAGCGGTGTACAAGGTACAAGATTTACTTACCTAAGACTTTGTACCTAATACTTTGTACTAATCTCACCAAGGCTTATTCCAGAAATCAATTTCATGTTTACTACTTACCCATAGCCTTTCATTTAGAACCATAAAAAAAAGCTTCCCGAAAATTCGGGAAGCTTTTTTTTATGGTCGTTGAAGGAAACTTATTTCACTTCTTCGTATTCTACATCAGCAACATCAGAATCAGCTTTTTGTTGCTGCTGTTGTTGTTGACCAGCTTCTGCTCCAGGAGCTCCTTGCGTAGCTGCATATATTTCTTGAGAAGCAGCTTCCCAAGCCTTGTTCAATGCTTCCATTGCTACATCAAGTACAGCAAGGTCTTGGCTTGCATGAGCAGTTTTCAATTCAACCAATGCAGCTTCGATGGCAGTTTTATTTCCTTCAGAAATTTTATCCCCATACTCTTTTACCTGTTTTTCAGTAGAGAAAATTAGGCTGTCAGCAGCATTTAATTTTTCAATTTTATCTTTTTCAATTTTATCAGAAGCTTCATTCGCTTTGGCTTCTTGTCTCATTTTTTCAATTTCAGCTTCTGTTAATCCACTTGAAGCTTCGATACGAATTTTTTGTTCTTTGTTTGTTCCTTTGTCTTTTGCAGAAACATTCAAAATACCATTGGCATCGATATCAAAAGTTACTTCAATTTGTGGAACGCCTCTTGGTGCTGGAGGAATGTCTGACAAGTGGAAGCGACCGATAGTACGGTTGTCTTTTGCCAAAGCTCTTTCTCCTTGCAACACATGAATTTCAACCGATGGTTGACTTTCAGAAGCCGTAGAGAACGTTTCAGATTTGCGTGTTGGGATAGTTGTATTGGATTCGATCAATTTGGTGAATACACCACCCATTGTTTCGATACCTAAAGAAAGAGGCGTTACGTCAAGCAACAATACATCTTTCACTTCACCTGTTAACACACCACCTTGAATCGCAGCACCTAAAGCTACAACTTCATCAGGATTAACACCTTTAGAAGGTTTTTTACCAAAGAATTTTTCTACTTCTTCCTGAATTCTAGGAATACGGGTTGAACCACCTACTAAAATTACTTCGTCAATGTCAGACAATGACAAACCACTATTTTTCAAAGCTCTTTTGCAAGGCTCTAAAGTACGTTGGATCAAACTGTCAGCCAATTGTTCAAATTTAGCTTTGGTTAAAGTACGTACCAAGTGTTTTGGAATACCATTTACTGGCATGATGTAAGGCAAATTGATTTCAGTCGTAGCAGCGCTGGAAAGTTCAATTTTAGCTTTTTCAGCAGCTTCTTTTAACCTTTGTAAAGCCATTGGGTCAAGACGTAAATCTATCGCTTCATCGCTTTTAAATTCGTCAGCCAACCAATTCATGATTACTTGGTCAAAGTCATCACCACCCAAGTGTGTATCACCATCAGTAGATTTTACTTCAAAAACACCATCACCCAACTCAAGGATAGATACATCGAAAGTACCACCACCTAAGTCAAATACAGCAATTTTTTGGTCTTTACCTTTTTTATCCAAACCATAAGCCAAGGCAGCTGCAGTTGGTTCGTTGATAATACGTTTTACATCTAAACCAGCAATTTGACCTGCTTCTTTAGTAGCCTGACGTTCAGCGTCATTGAAATATGCTGGAACAGTAATTACTGCTTCTGTTACAGAATGACCTAAATAATCTTCCGCAGTAGTCTTCATTTTTTGAAGAATCATTGCTGAAAGTTCTTGAGGCGTATATAAACGATCTCCAATTCTAACTCTTGGCGTATTGTTAGTACCACCTTCTACTGTATAAGGAACACCTGAAGTTTCGTTAGTTACTTCAGAAAATTTCTTACCCATGAATCTTTTGATAGATGAAATCGTATTCGTCGGATTTGTAATCGCCTGACGTTTTGCAGGATCACCTACTTTTCTTTCCCCATTTCCACCATCTAAAAAAGCAACGATTGATGGTGTTGTTCTTTTTCCCTCACTGTTAGGGATAACTACCGGCTCATTACCTTCCATTACGGCTACGCAAGAGTTGGTTGTTCCCAAGTCAATTCCTATAATTTTACCCATTGTATTATTTATTTACGTGATACTTTTTTTTCGTATTCTCCCCTTAGTCAATGAATATGCCAATAGCCATTAAAAGATTTTTTTATGTCAGATTGTCAGAGATGTACAGGCACAAAATCCACAAATTTAAAATGAGTCAGTAAAATGACAGACTTTAGCTGACAGCTCAGTAAGTATGTAGGGTGTTTAGGGTTGAATGTTAAGTAAGGTCTGCCGAAAAAGTAGTCTATTCATTCATCTTTACTTTCTCCCAATATTGGTCACTTGTTCACGCGATGAAAAAAATAAGGTTCTAGTTGATTTATGGTGGGTTAAGGTCATTGGAGAATATCAAAAGTATTGCATCTAAAGGATAGTGTTTTTTATATTTTTTTAGGGTTCAATAAAGAATAGCATGAGCCACAAAATTTATGTATAGGATTTTTGGGGCGATTCCCGGGCTATCGGCTAATGTCGTTAAGTGAAGGAATTTGTTACTTTAAAATCCGTGAAAAGCTGCATCATCCGCCAAATCTGTGTGCAATTTGGCCCCGTTTTTCAACGGGGTTCTTTGTCAAAGCATACTCCCGCAAGTGCGGGATGGAACACGAATGAAGCGGATTAGTCGGATAACCGCTGATCTTTTCTTAGGTTAACGAGATTTCGCTTTCGGCACTCTCCCGAGAATATCGGGATCAATCCAGCAGTATCGGAACTGTCCCTATCGAAAAATCATAAGTATCATCATCTGTTGATTACTTACTCCTAACATTTCATGTAGAACAAAAATAAACAACGAACATCAAGACTCCGCCACGGAAGAAATTCGTTTGAAAAATGCTACGAATTACCCACAGTATTTCAGTGAGAGCCTTTTCTTGTTATGGCTAATTATTTTAAAAAGCGAAAATACCCGATCTTTACAATCAATTGATAACCTACAGCGACAACAAATAGCCCACAATTATGCTGGCCTTGCACATGACTAATATGATGTCGGAACTGTAGAAAAAGTAAATCATGAATAAATGGCCAATCCTGTTCAAGTTTTATAAAAACCTTGTAAATTTAAGCGCTTGAATATCCAAGTCTTAAATTCAGTGCAATGGAAGTAAAAGTCAGTATCTATGAACAATTGGGAGCAGAAAATTTGGCACTGTTAGTCGATTACTTTTATAACCTTGTATTTTCAAATGAATCATTAAGTCCACTTTTTAGCAAAACACCCAAAGATGAAATCAAACACAAGCAATTGCTTTTTCTAACGCAATTTTTAGGCGGACCAACTTTGTATTCAGAAGCTTTTGGTCATCCGAAAATGAGGGCAAGGCATCTTCCTCACGCCATCACAGAAAATGGCGCCATTGCCTGGTTACAATGCATGGGAGAAGCCATCAAAAAACTGGAGATTGACGATACGCTGAAGAAAGATTTGTTTTCTTGTTTTCCACAAACGGCATTTCACATGGTGAATACTGCAAATCCAGCATAGCATTTGGGCATTAATTCATATCTTTAAAACCAATTCAAGTATAGGCGACTATTCTTAACATTTCAAATTCATGAGCATCAAAACCGACGATACCAACCAGCATTTTAAATTGGCCGTTCAGTTTGTAAACCAGACTTCAGAACATATTTTTTTAACCGGTAAAGCAGGCACAGGCAAAACTACTTTTTTGAAATACATCAGCCAGCATTGTCATAAAAAAATGGTCATCGTTGCACCCACAGGAGTGGCAGCCATCAATGCGGGCGGCATGACTATTCACTCCTTGTTTCAGTTGCCTTTTGGCATGTTTGCCCCGGTCAAAAAAGTAGCCAGGGAATTGTCTCTGCAAGGCGTGAACGACCAATATTCCCTCATTGAAAACATGAGGCTGAATGCCAAGAAAAGAGATATTTTATTCGGGCTCGACTTATTGATTATCGATGAAGTATCCATGGTTCGGGCTGATTTGCTGGATGCTGTCGACACCATGTTGAGACATTTCAGACACAAACCATTCGTTCCTTTTGGGGGCGTTCAAATGTTATTTATTGGCGATTTATTTCAATTGCCTCCAGTGGTAAAAAATGACCAATGGCAAACACTCCAACAATTTTATAAAAGTCCATTTTTCTTTGACAGCAAAGCCGTTGAAGCCGCACCACCAATTTACCTGGAGCTCAAACATATTTACAGGCAGGACAATCCTGTTTTTATCGATATATTAAATAACATCCGAAACAACAAGGTATTGGACTCAGACCTGGAATTGCTGCACCAGCATTACCAACCCGGTTACCAACCCGAAACCAATGGCGAATACATCACTTTGGCCACCCACAATGCCAAAGCAGACACCATCAATGCCAATGAACTCAACAAACTCGAAACCCGAATCCATACGTTTAATGCCGAAATCAAAGGCGAATTCAATGACAACGCATTGCCCGCAGACTCTGAATTACAGCTAAAAGTTGGTGCCCAAATCATGTTTATTAAAAATGACAAAGGCGAATTCAGGAGGTATTACAATGGTAAAATTGCCACCATTGTCCGCATCAAAGACACTGAAATCTATGTAAAATTTGCCAATTCAGCAGATGAAATGCAAGTGGAAAAAGAAACCTGGCGCAATATCAGGTACAATTACAACCACGAGGCAGACAAAATTGAGGAAGAAGAATTGGGTTCTTTTACACAATATCCCATTCGTTTGGCCTGGGCCATTACGATCCATAAAAGTCAGGGACTTACTTTCGAAAAAGCCATCATCGATGCCGGTGCCGCTTTTGCCGCCGGGCAAGTGTATGTTGCTCTGAGCAGGCTGACCTCTTTGGAGGGTTTGATTCTCTATTCAAGAATCAATAAAAGTGCAATCCATACCGATGAAAGGGTAATTGCTTTTACCCAAAAGGAATTGTCGGCCAACCAGCTCGAGGAAATTCTTATAAAAGAACAGGCCCAATACCTGAGCAATACGATTATTCAAACTTTTGACTGGAGCGGACTCGTAAATGCACTCAGTGAACATTGGGAAGGTTTTGCAGACAGACAAATACCCATGCAAAATGAAGCGCAGGCGATGTTTGGTGAACTCCTAAAAAAAGCAAAAGTACAGGAAGACGTTGCCAATAAGTTTGCCCACATGCTGGCCGATTTGTTAAAAATGGCGCCACAAGACCAGTATCAATTTGCGCAATCCCGCATTCATGCGGCGACGGCTTATTTTTCAAAAATATTGGAAGAAGAAATTGTAACACCCATAACCCTTCATCTTAATGACATCAAAAACAAGCCTAAAGTCATCAAATATACCAAAGAGCTCCGAAACCTGGTAAAAATCATTGACCGAAAAAAAACACAAATCACACAGGCTGAATTCATCATCAACCATTTGGCAGAAGGGGTAAATACCACTGCGCTCTTGGCACAAATTGAAGCCCAAAACCTGGAAAGAGCAAATGCGGTTTCGAGCAATAGCTCCAATGCAACATCCAAAGAAAAAATACCCAAAGGCGAAACCAAAAGATTCACGCTGGCCATGTTCAAAGCAGGGAAAACAATCCCTGAAATTGCGGAAGAACGAGAATTGTCCACCGGCACCATAGAAGGTCATTTGGACTCCTTTATTCCGACAGGAGAAATTCTCGCACAGGAATTAATCCCAGAAAATACCTTGTTTGAACTGCTAAAATTTTTCAATGTACATTCAGAAAAAACCAATACCGAAATCAAAGAAATTGTAGGAGAAAAATACTCCTGGTCGGAATTACGAACCGTTCGGACACACTTTAATTTACTGGTTTCAAAGGGGATAAATTTGGAGGAGAATCGTTAGGGATTAAAAGTTCAATTGGGATTTGAATTCAGTTGGGGAATAATTTCCCCCCTTGTTAACCAACCTTAGAATTCATTTTACATCTGACAACAAGTGAAAAGAACTCTAACAATCCCGACATACTCGGGACAATCCCTAACGCTAAACCCAAGCATATCTTTCTGATATTCAAACCACAAACAATTTATTTCAATTTTGAACAGTCCATTTTTTAATCCCATAAAACAAGCCTATTCCAAAAATTACACCAATGGAATTCATTGCCAAATCTTCTATGCTGTTTGTTCTTCCGCTGATATACAAGCCCTGAATAATTTCAAGCAACACTCCTCCTACCGAACACAAAACAATGGTATAAATCATTTTGTATGCACACGAAACAAAATAATACATCAACGATAAACTTAAAAGCAGGTAACTCACCACATGTGCAACAACTGAAAATTCATCCAACAAATAATTTTTTACTTCATTGATGTTATTGATACAAATTTTAAAGGGATGTAGTTTTTTTGTTTTGGGTTCAAGTGCAGAATTCCTTCTAGTAGCCTTCATTTCCTGAATGCTCATGGCATGATTTTTACCGCACATTTCACCCAATAAGGGTATCGCAGCATCAATATTTTCAGGTACACATTTAATCCCGCCTTGATCATAAGGAGTTCCAAAAGGCGGATTCCCAAAAGATTGGTAACAAGGAATATTGGGATAATTGAATTTACCGTTCCCATCAAAATAATACACCGTAGCACTTGCCTCACTCATAAAATTATCCCCTTTTAAAAGGAGTTCATCATAAAAAACAGGCGCTTCAGTGTGTGGCAAACAAGACAAAACACTGATAATAAAATAAACAAAAAGTGGATGACGGACAATTTTTAATATTATTTCCATGGTAGAATAATGGCATCCCTTCGGGATTATAAATACAATGTCGTTTATTTAAACAAGTGTTGAGTGTTGAATGTTAAGTGTTGAATGTTGAGTATTCTTCATCTGCATAATTTACGAATCACTTCACTCTCAGTGTTGCGGGTTAAATGTTCATCTGCATAATTTACGAATCACTTCACTCTCAATGTTGGATGTTAAGTATTCATCTGCATACTTTACGAATCAATTCACTCTCAGTGTTGCGGGTTGAATGTTCATCTGTATAATTTACGAATTACTTAACACTAAAAACTCAACACTCAACACGCTCTTCATTTTCTTCACTTGAAGACATTGGGTTAAAAACAATGAAAGGATACCATTAAATTTATTCGATATACATCTTACTCCAAACCTAACCTTTTCATGTAGGTATCCAAATCTTTGTCGCCTCTGCCAGAAAGGTTGATTACCACTGTTTCATTTGCTTTGGCTTTCAAATAAGGCAAGCAAGCCAAGGCATGAGAAGTTTCCAAGGCTGGAATGATTCCTTCTAATCGGCACAATTCCAAGGCTGATGTCAGGGCTTCTTCGTCGGTAATGGAAAAGAATTTCCCTCTTTTACTTTCAAACAAATGGGCATGTAGCGGGCCAATTCCAGGATAATCCAAGCCAGCAGAAATGGAGTAAGGCTCAACGATTTGTCCATCGTCGGATTGCATCAAAATGGTTTTGCTACCATGCAACACACCCGAAAAACCAAGGGCAGTGGTTGCCGCCGAATGGCCGGTAGAAATCCCCATCCCTGCTGCTTCCGCAGCGACCAAGGTCACTTTTTCATTGTCAAGATAATGGTAAAAAGCACCGGCAGCATTGCTACCGCCACCAACACAGGCCACCACATAATCAGGGTCTTCATTGCCCGTTTTTTCTTTGAGCTGCCATTTAATTTCTTCACTGATGATGGATTGAAATCTCGCCACCATATCAGGATAAGGATGTGGACCAACCACAGAACCGATGATATAATAGGTGTCGACAGGGTTCGAAATCCAATCGCGCATGGCCTCGTTGGTAGCGTCTTTTAGGGTACGACTGCCACAAGTTGCTGCCCTCACTTCTGCTCCTAACATTTTCATACGCAATACATTCGGTGCTTGTCGCTGAATGTCCACTTCTCCCATATACACCACACATTGCAAACCCATCAACGCACAAGCGGTAGCCGTAGCCACGCCATGTTGTCCGGCACCCGTTTCGGCGATGATACGGGTTTTGCCCAAACGTTTGGCCAGGATAATTTGCCCCAAAGTATTGTTTACTTTATGCGCTCCGGTATGACAAAGGTCTTCTCGCTTGAGGTAGATATTGGTTTTGTATTTTTCAGAAAGTCTTTTCGCATAATACAATGGCGTTGGACGACCCACGTAGTCCTTTAAAAGCGCATCCAATTCTGCTTTGAAAGAAGGTTCACCGATAATACCCAAATATTTTTGGCGCAATTCTTCTACATTGGGGTAAAGCATTTCAGGAATATAGGCACCACCAAAGTTGCCATAATAGCCTTTTTCATTTACTGCAAATTTAATTGGTTCGCTCATTTTTTGATTGAATTACAGGGAAGTAAGATTTTATCTAGTGTTTAATAGCCGAAATGATTTTTTCAAAGTCTTTTCGACCATTTTTTATGTAATCTAATATTTCTTCAAGACTCATTCTGATGATATCAGTATTAATTTTGTCTCTGATTTCTCGCATCATTTTAACGCTATCAAATTTTTTATCAGTCTTCATAATTGATTAAATCTTTTGGTGAACGTATTTCTAAAGTCGGATAATCACGACAGACCAATTTTAATTACACTGATGTAATCCTTCTTTCAACTGCTTCACCTTAATGACATCTTTCAAGGCAGGTTCGAGCTCAAATTTACTGTTTACATCTAGCGCATACAAGTTTAGCGGCAATAAATTGAGCTTGGCAATGATGGGTAAATCTTCGAGGTCTATTCCTCCACTCAAAAACAAAGGTTTTGAACCATTGTATTGCTTCAGTAGCGCCCAATTAAACTTAACCCCATTTCCTCCATGCGCTTTTCCTTTGGTATCAAAGAGAAAATAATCACTCACTGCTTCATAAGGAACCGTAGTTGTAAAATCAAAATCATCATCAACCGAAAACACTTTGATGACTTTAATGCCTGTACTTTTTAACTGTTCACATAGAGCAGTACTTTCATTTCCGTGAAGTTGCACCGCCTGCAAATGTAACTGTTGAATTTTAGCAATAATAAAGTCTGCGTCAGCATCCACAAAAACCCCCACTTTGGCAATGGTAGGGTCGAATAAGGGCATTTGAAAGGCTTCTCCAATATCTCTTTTGGAAGGTTTGTAACAAATAAACCCAAGGTAATGCGGCCCGATTGCGGCGATGTCAATAATGTTTTTATGGTCTCTCATGCCACAAACTTTCAACTTCAAACTTTTGAATAGCTGTGTGTTGATGGTTTGCAATAAGGTGGTTTCATTTAATAAATCCGCTTCTTCTAATCTTATGTACCGTATCCCTAAGTCTTTGATGGCGTTTTCTCTTTTCCATGCCACCCAATACGCATCCGGATGGTCGTGGTGGTAAGTGACAATATCAAAAGCGATAAGATGCGATGCGGAAAAAAAAGTCACAATTTCTTCCCCAATGATGAACTGGTGTTGTACATCAGGCAACACATTCATCAACACCTTCAAGCACCTATTTTCAGAAATAGAGGCATACATTCTTAACTCATGTGCAAGTTGTTGAAGCATAGCTTTGTGTTTATTCTTCTCTTTGCTTTTTAATGTTTTCTAATGCTTGAATATCAATCAAATCTTTAGGACGGGCTGCCAATCAAAGCTTTTCCACAAAGCCAAGAGTTCTTCATCAAGTATATCCATGTTGTTTTTTATGCGTTATTTTTGCAGATTTCAACATTTTATCAATTCTAATTAACTTCATCAGCATCTCAAACCGCTGTTCATAAACATTGAGGTCTTTGTTGCCTTTGATTTTAAGAACTGAGGTACTTTTCATCTTACAATGAATTGATAAATGAATGACATGATGCCAATGGATCAGCGGTTTGCATAAATGCTTCGCCCATTAAGAAACCTTTAAATCCATGACCACTCAATTGATGAATTACTGCTGGTGTACTGATGCCACTTTCTGAAATTTTCAGAAACTGACCAGGTATATACTCAGCCGTTTCAATAGAGATATTGATGTCTACTTTGAAATCTTTCAGGTTACGGTTGTTAACCCCCACCACATCGATGTATTCGCTCAGGTTTCCGTCTAACTCTTCTTTTTCACGCACTTCCAACAAGGTTTCTAAACCCAATGACTTGGCAAACTTGGCCAGCCTGTTCAACAATACCGTGTCAATGCCGGCGGCAATCAACAAAATCACATCGGCGCCATTGGCTTTGGCTTCCAGGATTTGGTATTCGTCGACCATGAAATCTTTGCGCAACAAAGGCACCTGATTGTGGGTACGCGCGGCAATGAGGTCAGCCAAGGTGCCGCCAAAATACACCTCATCGGTCAATACCGACAAACCTGCTGCGCCCGCTTTTACATAGCCTTGGGTGATTTCTTCTACCGATAATTGTCCGATAAATTGCCCTTTAGAAGGTGATTTGCGCTTAAACTCCGCAATGATTCCAAAGTGTTTGCTATCGAGCAAGGCTTGTTTCAGGGAAATTATTTTTCGTTCGAATAAGGGTGACTTTTCCAAGTCAGCGGTAGTTGTGAGGGCTTTTCTTTTAGCCACTTCGCCATATTTCGATTGAATGATTTCTGCTAAGATGTTCATTGTAAAGCTGATTATTTCAGTTGCTTATTTTCTTTTGTTGGTGGTAAGAAGTTTTCTTTTGTGACAATACTTTTACCGGTATTTTCTTCTAATTCTTTCCTCGCATTTTTAGCAACAGCCCCTCCCTTTTTGCCTGCTTTTGCATTTTCAAGTAGTCCGGTGGCTTCTATGCTTTCTGCAATCTGCCGAGTGGAAAGTTCTGCCA
>CALPQG020000043.1 GCA_943325655.2 Bifidobacterium breve
CTCCTATTGAAAATTTATATCTCTTTATAAAAATCACCTAAAATTTTTTCAATTTAATTTAAAAAAATCCTCTTAATCCTAAATAAAATTTACTGAATTATAAAATTAAAATTGACACAAACGGTCTATATTAAAAATGTATTTGGTATTATTTAGCGTTTGGTTTCGACACCAATCATTTATTAATCATAATAATATTAATCCCATTATTGACAAGTTTGAGTACTTAAACAGCTGAAAAATAATTTTTAGTGTAAAATGTAGTCTTCCCATCTAGTTTAAGTGTGCTGTTTACTGGCTCAAGTCTTAGCTATAGCGATCACTTTGTCATTTCCATGATTGAAGTCTTCAGACTTGTTATCCTTTTACAAGTGACGCTAATGCTTAACACTTGCGCCAAAGGCAATGAGCCAGCAAGCACGTTTCTAAATCTGGAAGCTTTTTATTTGTCTTGAATGCTATTACTCAAATCCATGCTTGAATGTAAAATTCTTGTAATTTCAATTTCATTTTTACTTTTAATCCGATAAAAAATAATGTGTTGACCTGATTTATACCCTAAAATTTCTGGATGAATTTCATTATAATTTTTACCCGTATGTTGGTGATTTGCCAAGTATTGACAATCACTTAATAACTCAAAATAGTATTTATCCGCTTGGTTTTCTGACCAAAATTCGTAAGTATATTCCCAAATTTGTGACAAATCTGATACCGCTTTATTGGTAAAAAAATAGTTGTTCATTTCTGTTGCTTAGCTTTTAAAAAATCAAGGTGTTGTTTAGGGTTGAAATTTTTATCAATACCACTTTCAATGCCTTCGTCAATGGCTTTTTTAAGTGCAATTATTTTATTCTCTTCTTCTTCCAATAACCTTAAACCTGCTCTTATTACTTCGCTTGCATTTTTAAATCGACCTTCAGAAACGCGGTTTAAAACAAAGCTTTCAAAATGATTGCCCAAAGAAACGGATGTATTTCGTGACATAATTTTTTTTTAATAAAGTTACCAATTTTGGGTAATTTTAAAACAATATTTTATTGAAAATTCCTGTTACTCTTAGCTGTCAGTCGACTGAAACAATACCGTCATAATTATAGCCAAAGGTGTAACCTATGGTTTGTTTAATGAATTATACAATGTAAAAAATCTTCTTATCCTATCTAATGCAAAAGTGACGCTATCGCTTAACACTTGCGATGTCGTTAATTTAATGGATTTTATCCTTAACTAAACTATATTGAATTGACATTCAATAGTTAAAATTCACAACTCAAAATCAAGCATTTTTATCAGGTTCTACTTACACCATTTTATACTGTAACCTGTACAATTGCTCATAAAATCCTTGATGGGCCAATAGGCTTTCGTGTGTTCCAATTTCCTGTATTTCGCCTTTGTCCAGCACCACAATTTGTGCGGCATGTTGTATGGTCGATAGGCGATGGGCTATCACTATGGCTGTTCTACCTTTCATCATTTTGGAAATGGCTACTTGGATAACGGCTTCAGTTTCCGAATCTACGGAAGACGTTGCTTCGTCCAGGATGATGATTTTGGGGTTAAATACCATTGCCCGAATAAATGAAATCAACTGCCTTTGTCCAACGGATAAAGTCGCGCCCCGTTCCATGACATTGTATTCGAATCCTCCTGGAAGTTGTGCTATAAACTGCGTCGCACCCACCAATGCTGTGGCGTAGAGTACTTGTGCTTTGGTAATCGATTCGTCGCCCAAAGTGATGTTGTTGTAAATGGTGTCGGAAAATAAAAAAACATCCTGCATGACCACTCCAATATTTTGTCTTAAAAATGCAATGTCGTATTGATTGATATTGATGCCGTCAATCGTAATGGCGCCTTGGTTGATTTCATAAAACCTGCTCAACAAGTTTATGATAGATGATTTTCCTGCTCCTGTAGCGCCGACGAAGGCAATGGTTTGTCCTTCTTTTACTTCAAAGGTTATGTTTTTTAAGACATAGTTTTCCTCATTATAAGCAAACCAAACATGGTCAAAAGTCACGTTTCCTTTGATGGCAGAAGTGATGGAAGAAGTGTTGTCCTGAATTTCTTCCGGATTGTCTAATAATTTCAATACACGGTCGGCGCTGACAATACCCATTTGTAAGGTGTTAAAACGGTCCGCAATCATTCTTACAGGTTTAAAAAACATGTTGATGTACATGATGAAGGAAACCAAAACCCCAAAACTTACTTCATGATTCATTACGCCCCTTGAACCAAACCAAACCAATAAGCCAATTCCTGCGGCACTAATTACTTCTGCTACAGGGAAATATACGGAGTAATACCACACCGACCGGATATTGGCATCACGGTGCTCTTTGTTGATTGCTTTAAATTTTTGAAATTCTTTTTCTTCGGCATTGAAGATTTGTACCACCGACATGCCAGTGATATGTTCCTGTACAAAGGTACTTAAATTGGCAACCGCTGCCCTAACATCATTGAAAGAGGCTTTTACTTTTTCTTTGAAAACATAAGTGGCCAAAAACATCAATGGAATCATGGAAAGGCTAACCAATGTCAGTTTCCAATCCTGGTAAAACATGAATCCAAGGATGACAATGATTTGTAATATGTCGCCTATAATATTGGCAACACCTTCGCTAAATACATCAGACAATGTTTCTATGTCTGAAATGGTACGAGTCACCAAACGGCCAATGGGGGTATTGTCGTAGTATTTTAACCGAAATTGGAGCAGGTGTTCATACAGCTTGATCCTGATGTCTTTCACAATTGTTTGTCCCAGCCAACCGGATAAAAAAGTATGGCTATATTCTACCAATGCCTGGAGCAAAAGCATTCCCAGCAGTAAAAGAATGATATTTGTCAGTCCGCTCAGGTTGCCAACAGCAATGTATTTGTCTATCGCAATTTGAACCAGGTAAGGACGAAATGGTCCTAAGAAAGCCAAGCTTACCGTTAAAAAAATAAGGAGGTAAAACTTCCCGCGGTAGGGCATAGCAAACCGAAACAATCCTTTGAGTGTCGGGAAATCCAGTATTTTGCCAGCAGGTGTTTTTTCTTCTTTTTTCAAAGGAATCGTTTTAGGTATTTTGTATTCAGATTGCAAATAAATCTACGCATGGATTATTTCACATCCCCAAACCATTTTTCATATCTCACATCCAACATCTCACTACAACACGAATTAACAGGACAACAACAAGCCTTCCGGATACTCCACTTCAGAAAGGTAAAGTCCATCCGCTGGAGCAGCTGCGGCCGAATTCTGAAGGTTTTTAGACAGGATTAGGGCTTCAAATTCAGCGATACTTCTTTTTCCTTGCCCTACTTCTATGAGTGTTCCTACAATTAACCTTACCATTCCTCTTAAAAAGCGGTTGGCAGTAATGTTAAATACCAACAACCCTTCTTTTGTTGTCCAGCTTGCTTTACTGATATTGCATAAATGATGTTCCTGATGTTGCGCTACTTTGCTGAAACATTCATAATCAGTATGTTTTAACAATAGTTTTGCCGCTTCATTCATTGCCACAACATCCAGTGGTTTAAAAATAAACCCCGCCAATTCTTTCAAAAATGGATTGGGTTTAGGACTTAAAATGTATTCATAAGAACGCGCCAAGGCATCAAATCTTACATGGGCATCTGGGCGCGTGGCTTTGTAAATGCCATTGACCACAATGTCGTTGGGCAACAAAGCATTGAACTTTATGAGGTGATTGTAGTTGGTGAGTTCGAGTTCAGCATCCAGGTGCACCCATTGGTGTTTGGCATGTACTCCTGTATCTGTACGTCCGCTTCCTGCTGTTTCTACCGGATGCTGTAAGATTTTTTCAAGCACACCATTAAGCGCTTCTTGTACGGTATAGGCATTTTGTTGGATTTGCCAGCCATGAAAATGAGTACCTTTGTAAGAGATGTCCAGAAAATATCGCATGACCCAAGAAGTATTTTTTTGCAAGATACTTAAAAAAGTAAAGGGTTAAGTTTAAGTAGAATAAAGAATTTACTAAAACTTAACCCTTTAATTTTTTAGTAAGGTCGACGAGGTTTAAGGTCGACGAAGTTCATAACCTTGTCGACCTTAATAAGTATATAAACATGGCACATAGATTAATCGGTTTAGTTTTTCATTTACTAAACATTCAACACTAAAAACTCAACACTTTTACCTTTGGTTATTTAATAATATTGAACAACCTTTCAAACCTGATCAGGTCTTTCAGTTTGCCCGTTGATTTGTCAAGTGACAACCAGATCATCGCAGCTTTTCCCACAACGTGGTCTTCAGGAACAAAACCCCAGAAACGCGAATCTAAAGAGTTGTGTCTGTTGTCTCCCATCATGAAGTAATAATTTTGTTTGAAGGTATACGATTTCAATTCTTTGCCATCAATGAAAAGTTTGTTGCCTTCCACTTTTACATTTTTGTTGCCTTCATATTTTACAATTACTTTTTCGTATTGAATCAGGTTTTTTTGATTGGCAGCAATCGTCATTCCTTTTTTAGGAACTACCAATGGCCCAAAATTATCTTCGTTCCATTTGAACAAAGCGTTGTTCGGATAAACTCTTGGATCGCCTTCCCCAGCAGGTTTGGGCATCAAGATAACTTGTTTGATGTAGTTAAATGTTTTTAGTTTTTCGGCGGTTTCGCTTGTCGTCCACACAAAAAATCCTTCCTGAATTTGTTGAAATTCTGAGATTTTATTTCTTCTGAACAATTCACCCATATACAGGTTAAAATCGGCTACGTTTTCAGGTTTTTCGGTAATCAAAATATACCTGTACTGCATTTCAGCTGGGTTAACCACCGGTTTGTTGTTGATGTAAACTTGCAGGTCTTTGATTTGTAAAGTGTCACCCGCAATGGCAATACATCTTTTAATGTAATTGGTTTTTAAATCAACAGGGTATTCGTCATCATCAGGATAATTAAAAACAACCACATCATTATTTTTGACCGTCGTAAAACCAGGTAACCTGTATTGAGGCAAATCTATCCAGGTCAGGTATGAGGGAATTTCCGTTCCCCAGATTTTTTGGTGTGTCAGCGGTACTTGTAAAGGTGTTTTTGGTGTACGCGGACCGTAATGAATTTTGCTTACAAAAAGGAAATCACCTACCAACAATGATTTTTCCATAGAGGAAGTCGGAATCGTAAAAGCTTCAAACAATGACCAACGAATAAATGAGGCTGCAATTACTGCAAACCCAATGGCATCGGCCCATTCTCTGGTGGGAGTTTTAATGATTTTTGGCAGGTTTTCTACCGTATAGGCTAGTTTTACGTGTTTGTCAAATCCCCACAAACAGATGAATATTGGGGTCAATAAAACGATGCCGGCATGGTCTTTAAAATCTCCTTTTTTGTGGGTATTGGCCAAATCAACCAATAAGGAAATCCATACAAAAAAACCTGCGATGGGTACATAAAGTACAAAGGCCCACCAGGTCGGACGGCCTACTAATTTTACCCACAGGTAAGTGTTGTAAAAAGGAACAAATGCTTCCCAGCCTTTATAACCAGCTTTTTTCAAAATTCCAGAGAGACCAACCCCAATGGCAATAAAGTAGAGAATGATAAAAATTTGTAACATAATTGTAGTGATTATTTAACGATTAATAAGTTGATTAATTTATTATTGATAGAATGAATGAAGTATACTTTAAGAATTATGCAATTTTAGGATTGATTTATTTAGGCTAATAATATTTAAATATGTTGGGCGTTCCCCGCTGAGGCGGGTCGGGCTTTCGGCACTCGCTTTTTCCCTTGTTATCAATCTTCGAAGTTTTTTACTTGAGAAGTCAACAAGGGAAAAGAGCTCAAACAATGCCTCTATCCCTAACGCAATTGACGAATATTTTAAAGTTTAGTCATTGTTTAATTGAATTTTAACATGTCCTCAATAGAGAATACACCTGTTTTGTCAGCAATCCATTCAGCGGCTACTACGGCACCAAGGGCAAAACCCTGGCGACTGTGTGCTGTATGTTTGATTTCAATATCATCGATGGCTGAAGTGTACGTGGTGGTATGTGTTCCTGGTACAGTACCTTCTCTCGATGAGGTGATTACAAGATCACTTTGATTGGTGGAAGGTGCATTTACCCAATTGGATTTTCCAGTAAAGTTTTCCAATACGCCTTCTGCCAAAGTAATGGCTGTTCCACTTGGGGCATCTAATTTTTGGGTATGGTGAATTTCTTCCATCACTACATTGTAGGAAGGGAAGTTGTTCATAAGCTTGGCCAACACTTTGTTGAGGTGGAAGAAAATATTTACGCCAATACTGAAATTAGAACCATACAAGAATGCGCCATTATTTTGATTGCATACCAAGTCTGCATCTGCTTTTTTGTCTAACCAGCCAGTGGTGCCACAGATTACTTTGATACCGTTTTGAAAACAATGGCTTAAGTTATTGAATGCTACTTCAGGAAGTGTAAACTCAATGGCTACATCAGTATTGCTACTGTTATACAAGTATAAATCGTCTAAGTTTTTGGAGCCAATTTTACCAGCAATCGTATGTCCGCGTTCTATGGCAATTTTTTCTATGGTTTGCCCCATTTTCCCATAACCAATCAATAGTATTTTCATAAAATGGTCGAAGCTTTAATTTTTATGGTTAAATTTCATCGTGAATGAAATGCCAGAATGGTAATTGTATAAATTGTTTCCTTTGATATAAGGGCTGATTTTCGCGCTGATGTTATCGCTCATGTCAAATTCAGACAAATGGGCATCTACGCAGGCATCCACCACCTGGTACATGTACAAAGCGGCAAACCCAAGCCAACTAAAATCCCTGTTTCTTCTGTAATAGTCTGCATCTGCAGAATATTGAATCAATTTTGATTGAGACTCTGGGTCAGTTTTGGGTTTGAACAATGAGCTTGTATCTGTATCCAACGAGGCAATGTCTGCATTGGATTTATCATACATTTTTTGTTGGTCAATGGCCAATAAAGCCAAGCCAATTAAGCCTCCCCAAACGATGGGCGCTTTCCAATATTTGCCATTGTAGAGTTGTCCTGAACCAGGTAATGCAAAAGAGAGTACGGTGGCGGTTCTAGGGTTTTTCTTGTGGATGACAGGTTTCATGGTGGTGATGCTGTCATTAGAAGTAACTTTTTGAGCAAATGATTTACTAGAGCATAGGAACAATGCCATAAAAATAACGCAAACGATATGCTTGAAATATAGCATCTTAGAGGTTTAATATTTCAAGTATTCTGTTTAAATCTTCCACTGACATGAACGGGATTTTAATCTCGCCTTTTTTATTGTCCTCAGATTTGATTTGTATTTTGGTGCCGAAATGGGAGGATAAATTGGTCTGTAATTTATTGAATTCCTGGCTGAGTTTTACCCTTGTACTTGGTAGGGCTTCGGCTTGTTTGCCAAAATTACGTACCAGTTCTTCCACTTTTCTTACCGACAATTCTTCTTCCAATACTTTTTGAAAAATAGCCAATTGGTCTTCAACGTTTTCAATATTGATCAAAGCCCTTGCATGCCCCATGGTGATTTTTTGGTCCCTGATGGCCGCCTGAATATCAGGAGGTAATTTTAACAGACGTAAATAATTGTTTACGGTAGTCCTGTTTTTTCCAACCCTGTCACCAAGTTCTTCTTGTTTTAAACTGCATTCGGTGATTAACCTTTGGTAACTCAATGCTACTTCCAAAGAATTAAGGTTTTCACGTTGAATGTTTTCAATCAAAGCCATTTCCAACATTTGTTGGTCATTGGCTGTTCTGATATAGGCTGGAACAATTTCTAAACCAGCAAGTTTGGAAGCACGAAAACGACGTTCTCCAGAAATGATTTGGTATTGGTTGTTGGCCAATTGCCTAACCGTAATCGGTTGAATAATCCCTTGGATCCTGATAGATTCAGAAAGTTCCAGTAAGGCTTCTTCATTGAAATATTCACGGGGTTGAAGGTGGTTTACCTCAATATGAGCAACGGGTATTTCCTTAAAATTGTCTAAACTTGGTGCTTGTTCAGATCTGTTATTTACCGAATTGGCATCCGACAATAAGGCACTTAAGCCTCTTCCTAAACTGTTTTTTTTTATGGGTTCCGTTTTGCTCATTTTCTTGGTTGCTGCTATGGTATTGTTTAGGATTTTAGTATAAAGCTAATCGCTATGGTCATTGCCAGATTGCCTGTGATTATTCTTTTACCGTGTTTCTCTCTACAATTTCTTTGGCTAAATTCATGTAGCTGATGGCGCCTTTACTTTCTGCATCGTGCATAATGGTCGGCAAACCAAAACTTGGAGATTCACTAAGTTTTACATTTCTTGGAATGATGGTTTCAAAAACCAACTGGGGAAAATGTTGTTGTACTTCTTCTACGACCTGGTTGGCAAGTCTGATCCTGGAATCGTACATGGTCAACAATATGCCTTCAATGTTCAAATCAGGATTTAGGCGTTGTTGAATAATTTTAATGGTATTTAACAATTTTGCAATTCCTTCAAGGGCAAAAAATTCACATTGTACCGGAATAATTACCGAATCAGAAGCAACCAGTGCATTGGTAGTAATTAAACCCAATGATGGAGAACAATCTATTAAGATGAAATCATATTGGTCACGAAGGGAGTGAACCACTTTTCGCATCAGTTCTTCCCTGCCTTCAATGTTAATCAATTCTATTTCAGCCCCAACAAGGTTGATATGAGAAGGTAATAATTCTAAAAAATCGAAATCAGTTTTAAGTATAGCTTCTTCAGCAGTAGCTTCCCCAATCATACATTCATAAATACTGTTTTGAATGTCTTGTGGGTTAAAGCCATAACCGGACGTTGCATTTGCTTGTGGATCAGCATCAATCAAAAGCGTTTTAAACTCTAGTGCCGCCAAAGATGCCGCTAGATTGATGGCTGAAGTTGTTTTACCAACACCACCTTTTTGATTTGCTAATGAAATTATTTTACCCATTACTTTAAATTATTTTTTGAAGGTACTAAAAATATCAAGCAAAATAATCTTTTTAAATGATAATTTTAAAGTACATTTCTTGTAAATTGCTGTGCAAAGATAGCAGTTTAATTTTAAAATAAATCTAAATAGTAATGCTTCGAAGACTTAGTTTTTTAGTGCTTTATGTTTCAGTAGTTTGGGGCTGTTCACATAAGGACAGTGCTAAAGAGAAAAAGATTTTTCATTATAACCAATCTGAAGGCTTGAGTTCTTTGGATCCTGCTTTTGCAAGAAATCAGGCAAATATGTGGGCGGTAAATCAGTTGTATAATGGATTGGTGGAGTTGGATGATAAACTCAATGTGGTGCATTGTCTGGCCGAATCGTGGTCTGTATCGTCTGATGGGAAAACCTATACATTTAAACTTAGAAAAGGCGTAAAGTTTCATGACTCAGCTATTTTTCCAAACGGAAAAGGAAGAGAAGTGCAGGCTAGAGATTTTGTATACAGTTTCAAACGTTTGATTGACCCTTCCATAGCAAGTACTGGTGCCTGGGTTTTTAATGATAAAGTAATTCGTGATGAGGCCGGAAATATTGCTGATACCTGTTTCAAGGCAGTAGACAATTACACCCTTAAAATTTATTTAAACCAATCATTTCCTTCATTTATTCAAATGTTGACCATGCAATATTGCTATGTCATTCCACATGAAGGGGTAGAAAAATATGACAAAGAATTCAGGAACCATCCAGTAGGAACAGGTCCGTTTGTATTTAAATTATGGGAAGAAGGATCAACCTTAATCATGTTGAAAAATACGAATTATTGGAGAAAAGACGAAAAAGGGGGGCAATTGCCTTATTTAGATGCGGTTCAAATTTCTTTTTTGACAGATAAAAACATGGCCTTTGTCACATTTCTGAAAAAGAAAATAGACTTTATCTCCGGTATTGATGAAAGTTCTAAAGAACAAATCCTTGATCCTTATGGGAATATCCGCAAAGATTTTGCTTCCCAATATAAGGTAGAAAAGATTTTGTATTTGAATACAGAGTATATTGGTTTTCAGTTGGATAAGACGAAATATCCTGACGGAAATCATCCTTTTTTAAATAAAAAAGTACGCCAGGCCATGAGTTATGCCATCAATAGGAGTGAGTTGGTGGCTTATATCAGGAACAATTTAGGGATTCCGGGTACATCAGGAATGACGCCCTATCCGCTTCCTTCTTATAATTCTAAAGAAGTAAAAGGATATGACTTCGATCCGGAAAAAGCATTGGCATTGTTGAAAGAAGCAGGTTATCCAAGTGGTCGGGGAATGCCTACCATTGAATTGTACACCACCGCTGATTACAGGGAGATTTCAGAATTTTTACAGAAAGCATGGTCCAAGATTGGGCTTAAAGTTACCATACAAGTGAACCAAGCGTCTACTTTTAGGGAAATGGTAGACAACGGAAGGGTGAATTTCTTCAGAGGATCGTGGATTGGCGATTATCCTGATGCTGAAAATTACATGAGTTTATTTTACAGTAAAAACTTGTCTCCCGCAGGTCCGAATAAAACACACTTTGTAAACAGTGATTTTGATCAGTTGTATGACAGGGCTCAGCTGGAACATAATTTGAGAAAGCGTTACAAAATGTACCAACAAATGGATCAGATTGTGATGAACGAATGCCCGGTGATTGTGCTTTATTATGATGAAATTGTTCGTTTGATGCAAAACAAAGTGAAGGGCCTGGATGTAAATCCTATGAATTCACTGAACCTTGAAAGGGTTGATTTTGTGGAGCCGAAAAACACTAAAAAGGAAGAATAGTTGCTTTAAATGTTGAGTTCCGATAAACTCGGGATAAATGTTGGGTGTTGAGTTGTTAGTATTCGACAGTATGCCATTTTCGCCATTGTCGAACATGATAGATATCAAGTAGAGAAAGCCGGATTGTAGCCGGCTTTCTTATTTGAGAATTACCGATTTTTAATGATGTTTTACCATAGTATATTTTTTAACCAACTCGCTAAAATTCAATAAAATTTGTTTATTTTTGATTTACATTTTAGACTATTCTTATGAAAGCAAAATACATTAATCCTTTCACGGATTTTGGGTTCAAAAAAATATTTGGAGAAGAAGCTAGCAA
>CALPQG020000044.1 GCA_943325655.2 Bifidobacterium breve
AATTGTAGTATACAATTGCTACAACATACTATAATTAGCATTTTTTGTTAAAGAATTCATTGTTTGTCGATAGTCGAGGTGTTTCGGTAAAATGGCGTACAACACATTTATATACTCAACATTCAACATTTATCCCGAATTTATCGGGACTAAACACTTAGCACTAATTGTAAGTGTTGAGTTGTGAGTGTTGAGTGTTGTGTAAGATGGTTTACACACATTTTTATTACTCAACATTCAACATTTATCCCGAATTTATCGGGACTAAACACTTAGCACTAATTGTGAGTGTTGAGTTGAGTAAGATGGTTTACACACATTTATATACTAAACATTCAACACTAAACACTCATCACTAAATATGTTCTTTGATAAATTTGAAACGGTCTATCATTTTGCCTTCCAGATAGATGCGTTCCATAAACATTTTGAGTGGTCGTACCCAAAGTTTTCCTTCCTCATAGAGTTCGGTTTTGTAGAGCGTTTTGTACAAAACGAGTTCTTCTAATGTCTCGCTATGGTGTACCACATCAACAACTTCGTAGTACTTTCCTTTGTAATGCTGGTAAATGCCTTTTTGTAAATCGCTCATTAAATCACCACGTCTAAAATGTCTAATACTACTTTGGCCATTTTGTTATTGTTGTCCAATAAAGGATTTATTTCTGTGATTTCTAACGCTTTGGTTTGAGGCAAATGCATGAATGCAGCAAGCAATTCTTTGGCTTCGCTGATTTGTAGTCCATTATAAACCGGCGTTCCTGTACCTACCGAAATGGTAGTGTCCAAGCTGTCTACATCAAATGAAATATAAATCACATCGCAGTCTTTGAGGTAATCAATGGTAAGTTGAATCACGCTTGCTATACCCAAACTTTTGATGTCGAAGGGTTGAAAGGTTTTCATGTTGTAATCATGGATCAGGAAATATTCCTGGATTTCAAAATCACGTAAGGCGATAAAAACGATGTCTGTGGTATCAATTTTTGGTGAAATATCTTTGCTCCCAATTCTTTTCAATTTGTCCCAATAAGGAATCAAGTCTTCGTCCACCATGTTTCTGGTCCGGTCCAAATTGTCTAATCCCAATGAAACTGCAACAGGCATGCCGTGCAAATTTCCAGAAGGAGTTGTAAATGGGGTGTGTAAATCGGCGTGGGCATCAATCCAGATAACGCCCACTTTTTTGTCATGAAAATGATTTTTTACACCAGCAATACTTCCAATAGCGTTGCTGTGGTCACCTGAAACGATGATAGGGAATTTTCCTTCGGTTAATACAGTATCCACATCTTTACAAATGTTTGTGTTTACTTCCAATAAATCACTGATATATTTGGCGTGTTCATACGCTGGTTTTGAGCCAATTAAATGGTTGTGGTCAACCACTTTATGGTGCGGAATATTGCTCAAGACTGGATGTTGACGTTCCGCATCTGCAATGTGCAAAGCCGCATAAGCCAAACTGGTCCCTCTTTTTCCTGCACCCAATTCTGAGGCAACTTCAATAATTTTGTACTTGGAAGTTTTCATGCAATCGTATTCAAAATGATTGCTCAAAGCTAAAAAATAATTTACAATCTTCAACATTAAGGTCAGTGACGTTCAATACTTCTCCGACCTTAACAAACTTCTTTATATAATTAATTGGTAAAAAGTGTCAGGTGAAAAGAACACCTGACACGGCGAAACTGAAAACTGACAACTGAAAACCAAAACTATCTTTCCCCAATTTGTTGTCTCCACATGGCGTAGTACAACCCTTTCTCCATCAATAAATTTTCATGGGTTCCTGTTTCCACCACCTTGCCTTTTTCCAATACAAAAATATGGTCGGCATGCATGATGGTAGAAAGCCTGTGCGCAATCATTACCGTAATGTGGTTTTTATTGGCAGTAACTTTTTTAATGGTTTGGGTAATTTCTTCTTCGGTAATGGAATCTAACGCCGAAGTAGCTTCATCAAATACAATGAGGTTTGGCTGGCGAAGAAGTGCCCTAGCGATAGACAAACGTTGTTTTTCGCCCCCGGAAATTTTCATTCCACCTTCACCAATTACCGTATCAATGCCATGGTCTGATCTTTCTAAAATGTTAAAGCAAGCCGCCATTTTCAATACATTGATCATTTCTTCGTCTGTCGCTTTTGGGTTTACAAACAGTAAATTTTCTTTGATGGTACCTGAAAACAATTGGGTATCCTGGGTTACAAACCCAATTTGTGACCTCAATTCTTCGATATCAATGTCTTTTGAATCGATGTCATTGTACAAAATCTGACCAATTTCTGGTCGGTACAAGCCAACCAACAGTTTCACCAGCGTAGTTTTTCCTGAACCCGACGGTCCCACAAAAGCAACGGATTGTCCTTTGTTGACTTTAAAGGTAACATCGTCTAGGGCATTGGTATTGGCGGATTTGTGTTTAAATCCAACCTGATTAAATGCAAGAGATTCAATCTGGTGAATACTTTGTGGATTTTCCGTTTTAACTTCAATCGGGGTTTTCATTATTTTTTCGAAATTGTTCAAGGAGGCTTCTGCTTCCCTGTAGGCCACAATCACATTGCCAATTTCCTGCATAGGACCAAAAATAAAGAAAGAATAAAACTGCAAAGTCATCAATTGCCCCACCGTAAGTTTATCTTTAAAAATCAAATACAACAACATAAATAAAATTCCCTGACGCAAAGCATTCACAAACGTGCCTTGTACAAAACTGATTCCCCTGATGCTTTTAACTTTTTTGATTTCAA
Organism: Bifidobacterium breve; assembly: GCA_943325655.2. GTDB lineage: Bacteria > Bacteroidota > Bacteroidia > Cytophagales > UBA9547 > CALPQG02. The sequence continues at coordinate 2,756 of CALPQG020000044.1, forward strand.
GTTGCAGGATTTTAATCGTTGTAGCATTGAGTCTTCTGATTTCCTGGTGTGTCAAGCCCAAAGATTTTATCAATTCAATGTTGCGTAAACTTTCTGTCGTTGCTCCGGCCAATAAGTTGGTTTCTTTGACGATGTCTTTTTGGATGGATTTGATTTTTTTACTTAATATATTGGTCAAATATCCCAAACATAAACTCGCCAAAAAATATACTATTACCAATCCGCCATATACATTGATGGTATATACCATCACAAATACAATACCCACCAAAGATGAAAACAATACATTGATGGCACTGGAAATGAATTTTTCTGAATCGACCCTTACTTTTTGAAGTACGCTCAAGGTTTCTCCACTGCGTTGGTCTTCAAATTCCTGAAAGGGTAATTTGAGCGAATGTTTTAGGCCATCGGTATATACTGCTGCGCCAAATTTTTGAATCACCAAACTTACCACATAGTCTTGAAAAGCTTTGGCAATTCTACTGATCATGGCCACACCCATAGCTGCTCCAATCAATAGGGCAATGCCTTTGATATATTCTGATTGTGTGAAATTATGAGGATTGTTGGCAAACCTGTCCAGTATTTTACCAAAAATCATTGGGTCAAGCAGGGAAAAAACTTGGTTGATAGTGGCCAATAATAAGGCTAAAAAAATGAGTGCTTTGTAATTTTTAAGGTATGAATATAAAATTTTCATTCTTCTGAGTAAGTTGTAATTAGCGCAAATGTCTAAAAATAATGTTAGATTTTTAGTTTTTTAAGGTTGAATAATTATTTTAATTGTACATACATGCAATTTGAATTAAAACAAGGCAAATAATTATTGAAAACGAATTGCTATCTTTACTCCAATGGTACTGTAGCCTTAAAATTCTTATGCCCGATAGCATCAAAAATATTCCCGTTTATAGTATTGACCGATTCAACTTAAATGAAGAGAAAGGCATACAATTTAAAATTGAAGTATTTGATCCTGAGCGCGATTTCAAAGTAACTTATCCCCATCGTCACGATGATTTTTATGAAATTTTATTTGTGACCAAAGGCACGGGAACACATACCATAGACTTTCAAAATTATGAGATAAAGCCCGATGCGATTTTCTTTTTATCGCCCGGACAAATACACGAGTTGGCACTTTCAGAAGATGTGCAGGGCTATATATTTTTGTTTACGTCTTCATTTTACCATTTCAATAAAACCAATCCTTATAAATTATTTGAACTTCCATTCTTTTATACCTTAGGGAGAGAAACGCCTCCATTATATTTGACAGAAGGCAGCGATATTGTGACGCTTGCCACACTTTTTAAGAATGCCATTCAGGAAAATAACCACCTCCTAGCTGATAGGGATGAAGCAGTGAGGGCTTTGCTGGATTTGATTTTGATTCAATGTAAAAGGTGGTACCCGGTTCAAAACCTGGATGAAAAATTTAGTAAGAGCAGAATTTTGGTCAAACGTTTCAAGCAGTTGATAGAAGAAAAATGCCAAGAAAATCTGGCCGTAAAAGCTTATGCCGAATTGTTGGGGGTTACTCCCAACCATTTGAGCGAAACGGTAAAAATGATTACGGGTCGTACGTCTACCGATTTGATCAACGACCGCATGATGATGGAAATTAAACGGATGTTGGTACATACCGAACTTACCGTTTCAGAAATTGCTTACCGTTTAAATTTTGCTGACCAATCTTACTTTTCAAAATACTTCAAGAAACTTTCACTACAATCTCCCCTTGAATTTAAAAATGCCGCCTTAAAATAGTTTTGTTGATCCAGCCCTGAAAGGGCGAAACATCATAACATCGGGCAACGCCCGATGATTAGCCAACACCAACACCAAAGCCCTGAAAGGGCGAAACATCATAACATCGGGCAACGCCTGATGATTAGCCAATACCAACACCAAAGCCCTGAAAGGGCGGAACATCACAACATCGGGCGTTGCCCGATGATCATAACATCGGGCAACGCCCGATGATTAGCCAATACCAACACCAAAACCCTGAAAGGGCGAAAAAAAGAAATATGCGCTGAACTTGTTAAACGAAGCTCTCTAAAGTTTTTTTTTAAGCATTACATAATTACCTTTAAATGTTCTTAACCTGAGATGGAATAATAATACTCAACTGAAATCAATTCTTTATTTTAGTGAAGTGCTAAGGATATAATTTACTCGGATTTGCGTTAGGGATTGAGGCATTGTATGAGCTCTTTTTCCTTGTTGATTGAAGTAAATGAACACTTCAAATGTTTGATAACAAGGAAAAAAGCGAGTGCCGAAAGCCCGACCCGCCTCGGCGGGGAACGCCCTTAATATTCAATCAAAACTTATTCTACATTCAAACATTATTCATATAAATCAAAATCAGGTCGTTATTAATCGTTGAACAGAGAAATTAAATGTCTACCAATAACCGCTACCACCGCCAAATAATTTTACCTGAAATAGGTGAAACCGGACAATCACTTTTGTTACAAGCAAAGGTATTGGTTATTGGTGCTGGAGGTTTGGGTTGCCCTGTGTTGCAATATTTGGGCGCTGCCGGAGTGGGCACCATTGGAATTATTGACCATGATGTGGTAGAAATTTCCAACCTTCAACGACAAATATTATTCAAACAAGAAGATGTCGGAAAACCCAAAGCTTTCGTTGCGCAAGCCGCCCTTCAAGCCCAGAATGCTGATATCGCAGTGATTGCTTACAAAGAAGTTTTGAATCCTGAAAATGCAAAGGACCTCATACAAAACTTTGATTTGGTGATTGATGGAACCGACAATTTTGCGACACGTTATTTGGTAAACGATACTTGTGTGTTACTCGGCAAGCCATTTATTGCCGCTTCTATATTGCAGTTTGAAGGACAAATTGCGGTGTACAATTACCAGGATGGTCCGACCTACCGTTGCCTTTTTCCTACTCCGCCGCTTGACGCGTTGACCTGTGCTGAGGCTGGAGTGTTGGGGGTAATTGGTGGAATAATGGGAAGCCTGCAAGCCAATGAAGCCATAAAAATGATTACAGGAATAGGAGAGGTTTTGGCTGGAAAACTGTTTGTTATCAATGCTTTAACGCTGCAGAATTATACCTTGTCATTTGAAAGAAGTACTGATTGGGATAAAATTAATCCCTCTTTTTATGCCAATTTTTGTGTGGGTGGTGTTCAAAATATTGAAATTACGGCCATTCAACTCCAAGAGCATTTTGATCATTATACCATTATTGATATCAGAAAACCTGAAGAACTGAAACGCTATACCATTGGGGGATTAAATATCAGTCCTGAAAATGTCATGGCTCAGGTAGGTTTAATTCCTTTGGAAAAGGATATTATTATTTGTTGTAACAATGGAAATACAAGTTTGAAACTCGTTCAAGAGTTGATTTCAACATACAAATTGCATAATGTTTATTCGCTTAAAGGAGGTATAAATACCTACATGCATTTGTGAAATTGGAGGTTTTGAAGTGTTAAGGAACATTAAATATTTGTGAAAATTACTCCTTCCTGACCATGTTAATTTGATTTTTTTGGTTAGTTTTGGGTTCCATAATAATTATTGGGGATACTATGCAATTTTACAGCACGAATCATAAATCAGAAAATGTAGGCTTAGAAGAAGCCATATTTAGAGGCTTACCTCAAGACAATGGCTTATATATGCCGGTGGCAATTAACCCAATGTCTGATGACTTTTTTGCCAAAATAGATAGGATGTCTTTTCGTGAAATTTCTTACGAAGTAAGCAAAAGAATCATTGGAGATTCTGTACCTCATAGTGTTTTGAGGGAAATCGTAGAAACAGCTATTAACTTTGATACACCTCTTGTTCAGGTGGAAGATGACATGTATTGCCTCGAACTTTTTCATGGACCTTCACACGCTTTCAAAGATTTTGGAGCAAGGTTTATGGCGCGCTTGATGTCATTTTATTTACAAAAAACACACAAAGAAATTAACATTCTTGTAGCGACTTCAGGTGATACTGGTGGCGCGGTTGCTTTGGGTTTTTTAAACCAACCTGGAATCAATGTTACAATACTGTATCCAAGTGGTATGGTGAGCAATATTCAGGAAAAACAATTGACCACCCTTGGCGGTAACATTACTGCCATTGAAATAAAAGGTACTTTTGACGATTGTCAAAAATTAGTAAAACAAGCATTTTTAGATTCTGAATTGACCAAAAAGAAAAACCTTTCTTCTGCCAATTCTATCAATATTGCCAGGTTAATTCCGCAATCGTTTTACTATTACTACGCCTATTCAAAATTGAAAGCAAAAGGAAAACCTGTTTCTTTCTCTATCCCAAGTGGGAATTTTGGAAATTTGACTGCTGGTTTAATCGCCAAAAGAATGGGTTTGCCAGTAGAAAAATTCGTGGCGTCAACCAATGTGAACAATGTGATACCTGAATATTTAGAAACAGGTAAATTCAATCCTCGTCCGTCTGTAAGCACCTTATCAAATGCCATGGATGTTGGCAATCCAAGTAATTTTGCACGTATGGCAGCATTATATGAAAATAATGTAGACAAAATTCGTGAAGATGTGGAAGGCTATTATTTTACGGATGAACAAACCAAAGAAGCTTTGGCCAAAGTTTATGCCGAATCTCATTACATCATGTGTCCTCATACTGCGGTCGCATATTTGGGATTGAAAGCTCACATGGACAAGAAAACCAAAAAAGAAAGCGGTGTGTTTTTGGGAACCGCCCATCCTGCAAAATTTATGGATGTGATCCAAGAAGACATTGCCAGCCATATAGTTTTGCCAGCGTCTTTAAAAGTGGCGATGGCAAAAGAAAAAAAATCAATCCAAATGGCTCCTGACTTTAGGCTATTGAAAGATTTCTTGTTGAAATAACATTACAAGCGATATAATTGATAAAAGGCAAACTGCTCGGTTTGCCTTTTATGCTTTCATGGTTTGCCTGTTTTATTCTTGGTGAAAACGCCATTGCTTTGCATGAAAATAAACTTATACCAAACACAGATATTAAATAGTCTAATACATTTTGACAAATATTTCATTAAAAAAACACCAAAAAATTGAGTACATCCGCTTTGCGTTAGCGGGAGAGGCTTTGTTTGAGCTCTTTTTTCTTGTTGTGTAAAGCGTTAATAAAACTTACATTTGATAACAAGAAAAAAAGCGAGTGCCGAACACGCGACCCGAAGGGTAACGCCCTAATATTTATTTCATAACACATTGTAAATAAGCTCCTATTGAAATTTTATATCTATATAAAAATTACCTAAAATTTTTCAATTTAATTTAAAAAAATCCTCCTAATCCTAAATGAAATTTACTGAATTATAAAATTAAAGTTGACACAAACGGTCTATATTAAAAATGTATTTGGTATAAGACCATTCATTAACGAAAAAAGCCTTACCGATTTCTCCGTAAGGCTTTTCTAAAATATAATCAAGCTTATATAATTCTGGTAATTTTAGCTCCCAATGCATTTAAACGTTTATCGATAAATTGATATCCTCGATCGATCTGGTCCACGTTATGAATGGTGCTGGTTCCTTTGGCCGACATGGCTGCAATCAATAATGCTTGTCCGGCACGGATGTCAGGAGAAGTCATTACAATGCCTTTCAGTGGCATTTTTTTGTCTAATCCAATTACCGTAGCACGGTGTGGATCACAAAGAATAATTTGAGCTCCCATATCAATTAATTTATCCACGAAGAACAAACGGCTTTCAAACATTTTTTGATGAATCAAAGCTGTTCCTTTGGCTTGTGAAGCTACTACCAAAATGATACTGATTAAATCTGGTGTAAACAATGGCCAGGGTCCATCGGCAATGGTAAGTATAGAACCATCGATGAAGGTTTCTATTTCGTAATGGTCTTGTGCCGGGATGTAAATGTCATCACCTCGGTATTCCATTTTGATACCCAGTTTGCGAAATACTTCTGGTATTTGCCCTAGCATATCAATGCGTGCATTTTTTATGGTCAATTCAGAACCTGTCATTGCCGCCATACCGATGAAACTTCCAATTTCAATCATATCAGGCAACATCGTATGGTCTGTTCCTCCTAATTTTTCAACACCTTCAATGGTCAATAAATTGGATCCAGCGCCAGAAATTTTAGCACCCATGCGCACCAGCATGGCACACAATTGTTGTAAATATGGTTCACATGCTGCATTATATACGGTGGTAATTCCTTTGGCTAAAACCGCTGCCATCACAATGTTTGCCGTTCCTGTAACTGATGGTTCATCGAGTAACATGTAGCATCCTTGTAAATTCGAAGCGTCGATATGAAAAAACTTATCGCTGCTGTCGTAATTGAATTTTGCTCCAAGGCGTTCCAATCCAATAAAGTGTGTATCTAACCTTCTTCTTCCGATTTTATCTCCTCCTGGTTTTGGCAATTTTGCCTTTCCAAAACGGGCTAACAACGGCCCTAAAATCATTACTGATCCACGAAGTGCTGCACCTTTTTTCTTGAAATCATCTGTTTCAAGGTATTCAAGATTAACTGTGTCGGCCGTAAATCTATAAGAGGAATCAGATAGTTTTTCAACTTTCACCCCAAATTCAGCGATGAGCTCAATTAACTTAATGACATCAATGATGTTGGGGATATTGTGTATGGTAACTGGTTCTGCAGTCAATAATACAGCACACAAAATTTGTAATGCTTCATTTTTTGCTCCCTGAGGAGTAATTTCACCCTGCAGTTTGGTACCGCCTTGTATTTCAAAAGATGCCATATATATTAGTTTTGAGTTTTGAGTTTTGAATGTTAAAGAATGATTCCAGACAAATACTATGCATTCATCACTTAACACTCATCACTCAGAGAACTATTTTCTCCTTTTGTCAAATGTTCTTTTAGAGGTATTGTTTCTGCTTCCGTCAGTACTTCTACTTCCAGGATTACTGCCACTGCTACCACTTCTTCTTAATGGGATGGCAGTTGAACCATCATTTCTAGTGCTTGCCACATTGAAATCTCTTTCACGACGGTTGGGAACAGCAGATGGTTTATTGTTACTGTTGTAATGGTTGCCATTTCCAACATTGTTATCAGTACGTTTAAAATCTTTTGTTGCACCAAATAGTTTTTCATCTTTCACACGCTCAATGCTTAATCCAAGCAAACCTTGAGACATCACTTCCAGGTGTTCCAAAATTAAGGAATCTTCTATAATATCCTTATTCCATGCGGTATAAAAACCTTTCATTAAATTACAGATATAGATGACGGCCTCTTCTTTTTCAGCTGGATTAGTAATTTCTATCGCTTTTTTAATCAGTAATTCAATATTGTATCCGTAATGTTTGTATTTGATGGTGTGTGTATTAGGGTACATTTTCTTTGGACGACGCCCTAAAAGTTCGGGTTCAGGCATCGGGTAAGGGGCATCAATATCCAATTTAAAATTTGACATGATAAACAAATCATCCCAAAATTTATTGTCCGGATCTTGTCCGTTTGGATTGCTTGGGTGAAGTTGTTTCATCAAATGAATCAACGATTTGGCATGTTGGGTACGCTGATTACGGTCTTCTACCGTTAAAATATAATCCACTAATTTTCGGATGTTGCTCCCGTATTCTTTTAAGGTATAAGACATGTCTGAGTTGTTAAAGTACTAAGTAATAGGTACAAAGTACAAGGTAATTTAAAATTGTAAAGTAGAATTGGGCAATAAAATAAAGACTAACATGCCCTTATCGTTTTGTTTTTAGGATACTTAATACCTAGTACCTAATACTTTGGACCTACAAAATTATACGATCATTAATTTTGCAAAGCTAAGTAATAATGTTTTTTCTCCAAAATTATCGAAGCTCACTTTTGCTTTTCCGTCATTTCCTGAGTTGTCGAGTTCCAGGATGGTGCCCATACCAAATTTTTGATGCTCAATTCTTTGTCCTCCAGCCAAGTCAGCGGTTGGACTAGGCGCAAAATTGGCACTTGGTGTATAAGGTTTGGCCGCCATTTGCCCAGGCGTTTGGGTTGGTTTTGGTTTAGGAACTCCTCCCAATTTTAACCTAGCAAAAGAAGAACCATCTTCAGAATCTACAAAGCCCGATGATTTTTGAGGTGTACTGATGTATTTGCTGTCAATTTCAGTTAAGAAACGGCTTGGTTCACAAGGTTTTAATCTTCCAAAACGGTACCTCGTGGTGGCATAAGACAAGGTCAGTTTTGTTTCTGCTCTTGTTACTGCTACATAAAACAAACGACGTTCTTCTTCAAGGTCTTCTCTTGAGCTGATCATCATTTGTGAGGGAAATAAATCTTCTTCG
>CALPQG020000045.1 GCA_943325655.2 Bifidobacterium breve
ACGAAGGCCGTTGGACCTTTACGCACAATCCATTCTCTATGCCAAAGGTGAAAGACCTTGACAAGCACATGAATAGTGAAAACGTAGGCGAAATCATTGCACAACAATACGATTTTGTATTGAATGGGTATGAAATAGGAGGAGGCTCGGTGCGTGCGCACAAAGCTGAAATCTTAGAAGCCACGTACCGCAACATGGGTTACGACAAGGCCGAAATGAAGAAAAGCGTGGGTCACATGTATGAGGCATTTCAATATGGTGCACCTCCACACGGTGGTATCGCTTGGGGAGTTGACCGACTGATGATGATCTTAGAAAGAAAATCCTCCATCCGTGAAGTGATGGCTTTCCCTAAAACAGGCTCTGGTGAAGACTTGCAATTTGGTAGCCCTTCGCCACTGAGTAAGAAAAAAGTGGAGGAAATGAATATTAGGGTGATATAAGGATTTAAGCCGGCATCCCTCTAAGAGATGCCGGCCTTCGACATTTGATGTTTTTTGTCTTTGTTAAACTTCTTGATCAACATTTTTTATCCTCTTTATATTGCACCTTAATTCTTTGATCCTTAATGATTCCCTTGTGCTTTTCATCTTCACTTATGGTGTACACTTCTAACACTTCGTATTTCATATTGTCTTTGCTTCGGGTAACAAAATATTTACCTTCATCAGTCATTATTACCTTGCGACATGATGAATGTTTTTTAGTGAATCCAAACATCATAAAAAGAGAGGGCGAAATTTATTTTCCCTCTCTTTTTTTAATTGTACTATTCAAATGGTCTTTTTAATCAAATTATTTTCTCGGACGACCCTAAATATTAATAGTGACCATAATTATATTGTGTGGCACGAATGTGCTATTTATTTGCTGCAGCTTTGGTGGGCATGATGGGATTTATATTGACAAAACATCTTATATTTGTTTGTGTAAGGCAAGTGTTTAAAAATGACTAGAAAAATTGCCCTCAAAAAAGAGAATTAATTTAGCGCATACCAATGAAAATTGCCTTTTTGTTTCCATATCCTTCCGGTACAGCACCTTCTCAACGCTTTCGTTTTGAACAATATTTCAGCGATTTGACACAAGCTGGAATAAAGTATGAACTGCATTCGTTTTTGGATGAGCCTACCTGGAAAGTCTTGTACAAACCTGGTCACCAATTGGCCAAAGTGAGCGGTATTGTTTTGGGTTTTTTTAGAAGAGCTTTGTTGATGTTCCGCTTGTTGGGTGTTGATTATGTTTTTATTCACCGAGAAGTAACTCCAATTGGACCACCCATTTTCGAATGGGTCATCGCTAAAATTCTACGTAAAAAAATTATTTATGATTTTGATGATGCCATCTGGATTCCCAATACTTCTTCAACCAACCGAATTGTTGCCGGCATTAAATGGCATGGGAAAGTAGCCAGTATTTGTAAATGGGCTTATAAAGTAAGTTGTGGCAATGAATTTTTATGCACCTTTGCCCGACACTATAATGCAAAGGTGATTTATAATCCGACTACGATTGATACCGTCAATTTGCACAATCAATTGAGTAATCATGCAGTGCAACGACCCGTAATCGGCTGGACAGGAACGCATTCGACCATGATGTATCTCCATGAAATTGTGCCAGTAATGGAGGTTTTGTCTCGCAAATTTGACTTTGATTTTGTGGTGATTTCAAATCAAGCGCCTGATTTTGAATTGTCTAATTTGAAATTTATTCCCTGGAACAAAGCAACTGAAATTGCTGATTTGGCTAGGTTGAATATTGGCATCATGCCTTTGTCAGAAGATGCTTGGGCAAAAGGGAAATGTGGTTTTAAAGCATTGCAATACATGGCTTTGGGAATTCCGGCTTTGGTTTCGCCTGTAGGCGTGAATGTAGATATCATTCAGGATAATTATAATGGCTATGTTTGCGCAACACAGGCAGACTGGGAAATGGCACTGACTTCTTTGTTGCTGGCTCCGGATAAAAGAGTGGCTTTGGGTAAAAATTCAAGGAAATACATAGAGGAAGAATTTTCAGTATTGGCTAATAAAAATAATTTTTTAGCCCTTTTTGCTAAATAATCTATTGTTGTTTGTACTTTTGCTGAAATATTATTCCGATGAAAACCGTAATTAAACTTGATGCCATTGATAGAAAAATTTTAGATTTCCTCCAATTAAATTCTAATATCACCAATGCGCAATTGGCCAAAGAAGTTGGTTTGTCTCCAGCACCGACCTTGGAACGCGTTAAAAAATTAGAGCAATCAGGATTAATAAAGTCGTACCATGCAGAATTGGATACTGACAAGCTTGGGTTGGGTGTAGGGATATTTATTCTGGTTTCCTTGTCTAGCCATAAAATGAATCAAATTTTGACTTTTGTGGAAAAAATAGACATGATCAAAGAAGTGATAGAATGTCACCACATTACCGGTTCAGGCGATTTTTTATTGAAAGTATTGACCACAGACATTGCTTCTTATCAAAACTTGATTTTAGATAAATTGAGCCAAATTGAGGAAATTGGTAACATGAAATCGATGGTGATTTTATCGAGTTTTAAGGATTCTAAAGTAATGCCGATTCCTTGATGATAGAGGGTTTTGATCTCATGTTGATTTATAAAGTATAATATATTAAAAGTAACTAAAGTCCTAGTTTTTCGCGGGAGAGTGCCGATAGTCCAATGTAAGAAAATGTCAGCGGTTATCCGTCTAATCAGCTTGATCCGCATTCCATCCCGCACTTGCGGGATTATCTTTGACAAAGAACCCCGTTGAAAAACGGGGCCAAATTGCACACAGATTTGGCGAATTAAGCGGGTCATCACGGATTTAATAGGTACAAAATTACTTAACTTAACGACATTGCCCGAAACCTGACCCGCAGGGAACGTCCTAAATATTCAATTAAAACTTATTTTTTGTTCAATCTTTATCCAAGTAAATAAAAAAACTACCCTGTTATCTTTTTCAAAAAGGCAATTCCTTCCTCAAAATCATTACTGATTTCTCCATCAAGAATTGCTTCACGTAAACGGATTTTAAGTTCTCCTACTTCCTTACCTGGAGCCAAACTAAAAATCTCCATGATGGCTTCTCCGGTTACTGCAGGTTGAAAATTACGTACTTTGTCTTTTCCTTCAATCTCCTTTAATTTTTCTTCTACGCGGTCAAAATTGGCCAGGTACTTTTTTACTTTCGTTTCATTTTTGCTGGTCACATCGGCCCTGCAAAGTATCATCAGGCTTTCAATGTCTTCACCTGCATCAAACAACAGTCGGCGTACTGCAGAGTCGGTCACTTCTTCTTTTACCAAAGCAATAGGTCGTAAATGAATGCGTACCAGCTTTTGTACAGCTTTCATTTTTTCATTCAAAGGTAATTTCAGTTTCCTGAAAATCTCTGGAACCATTCTCGCGCCCAAATCTTCATGGCCATGAAAGGTGAAACCTACTTTGGGATGGAACCTTTTGGTGGGCGGTTTGGCAATGTCATGCAAAATAGCTGCCCAGCGTAACCATAAATCGTTCGACTTTAAGGCTACATTATCAAGTACTTGCAGGGTGTGGTAAAAGTTGTCTTTGTGCGATTTTCCGTCACGGGTTTCAACACCCAAAAGCGCCACCATTTCTGGGAAAATCAGGTGCAGTAATTCACTTCCAAGCAGTAATTTAAAACCGTAAGATGGCTTGGGGGCAAGGATGATTTTATTGAGCTCGTCAGCGATCCTTTCACCAGAAACGATACTGATTCTTTCGTTGTTTTTTTTGATAGATTCGAAGGTGCTTGGCTCAATATCAAAATCGAGTTGGGCACTGAAACGCAATGCACGCATCATTCGCAAAGGGTCGTCAGAAAAAGTAATGTCAGGATCAAGTGGTGTACGGATGATTTTCTTTTTGATGTCTTCTAATCCTCCGAATGGGTCCAGGATTTCGCCAAAGTTCTTTTTGCTTAAATTGATGGCAAGGGCATTGATGGTAAAATCTCTGCGGTTTTGGTCGTCTTCCAGGGTGCCATTTTCAACGGTTGGTTTGCGTGAATTGACGTTGTAAGATTCTTTTCTTGCGCCAATAAATTCCACTTCCCAGTCACCAATTTTTAACATGGCTGTGCCAAAATTCTTGAACACCGTCACCTGAGGTTTGTCAGGATGTGCATTTGAAACGGCCAATGCCAGTTCAATTCCACTTCCCAAACAGACGATGTCAATGTCTTTTGAAGGTCGGTTCAACACCAAGTCTCTCACAAATCCGCCAATAACAAAACAGTCAACTTCGAGTTGATGGGCAACATCAGATACCAATCGAAAGATGTCGTTTTCTAAAAGTATGGATTTGTAGTTGGACACCGATGTATTAATTTTGAATTAGTAATTTTGAATTTTAAATTTTGAATTGACTAGAAAAAACAATTTAAGCTTTTCCTCCTAATATGGTATGTCCCATTTTGTCTCTTTTGGTTTTGAGGTAAGCTTCGTTGTGTACATTGGGTTCAATCTCGATAGCAATACTGTCTACGATTTCCAAACCGTATCCAATCAATCCTGCTCTTTTTTTAGGGTTATTCGAAATTAAATTGATTTTGCTGATGCCTAAATCTCTTAAAATTTGAGCGCCAACGCCATAGTCTCTTTCATCCATGTTAAAGCCCAATTTTACATTTGCCTGAACGGTATCGAGTCCTTGTTCCTGCAATTTGTAGGCTTTCAATTTGTTTAACAATCCTATGCCACGACCTTCTTGGTTCATATACAATACCACACCTTTGCCTGCTTTCTCTACCATTTCCATGGCTGCATGTAACTGAGGGCCACAATCGCAACGGCATGACCCAAAGATATCGCCGGTGACACAGGATGAATGTACACGTACATGTACGGCTTCATCCGGTTCCCATTTGCCTTTTACCAATGCCAAATGACTTTCGTCTGTATTGATTTGACGGTAGGCAATCAATTCGAAATCTCCCCATTCGGTTGGCATTTGTACACCAATTTCTCTTTTGATTAAGGAGTCTCTTTCTAAACGGTAAGAGATTAAGTCTTTGATAGATACCAGCTTGAGGTTAAATTTGTCTGCTAAAATTCTTAGTTCGGGCAAACGTGCCATGGTACCATCTTCCGTTAAAATTTCTACCAAAACGCCTGCGGGTTGAAAACCTGCCAAACGGGCAAAATCAATGGTCGCTTCGGTGTGGCCTGTACGGCGAAGTACGCCACCATTTTTGGCCCTTAGCGGAAAAATATGTCCTGGTCTACCCAAGTCGCTTGGAGTAGTATGTGGGTTAACAAGTGCTTTTACTGTTTTAGACCTGTCTTGTGCCGAAATTCCTGTGGTGCAGCCATCGCCCAATAAATCAACGGAAACGGTAAAGGCTGTTTCGTGACTGGAAGTATTGTTACCGACCATGGGCACCAATTGTAATTCGGCACAACGTTCTTCTGTGAGTGCTACGCAGATCAATCCGCGTGCTTCTTTGGTCATGAAGTTGATGATTTCTGGCGTGATGCATTCTGCAGCGCAGATCATATCTCCTTCATTTTCACGGTCTTCGTCGTCTACAACGACTATAATTTCGCCTCTTTTGATGGCGTCTATTGCTTCTTGAATTTTATCTAACATATCCATTTGATCAATCTAAACCCGCGTGCATTGATTTGTAAAATAAAAAAATAACATCTTACAAATTTAGAATTAATTCAGCTTAAAGTACCTTTAAAAGGCGCTTTATTTCTTCCATAATTAAATTTAAAAATGACAACAACGATTAAAGTCTCCCTTTTTTACGTTTTTGGTATTCACGCTCTTCAAACATAAACCTCAATGGGCCTTTTTTATTGAGGTATTTTTTTATTTCATCAAAAGAAAAAGTGAGCTCAGGATTAGGCGATAAATCTTGTTTGTCACGGGGAAAATCAAAGTCATAACAAAACACAATGGTACTTTCTTCTATGTAAAAGTTATTTAAGTGTTCTAGTCCAAACTTATGATTTTTAAACAAATGACTGTTTTTATTGTATTCTTGTGTACCAATTTCATTGACTTTTCTGTCAATATGGTCTTGTAAAAGGGAATTGCAAAGGGTCAATAAATCTTTGGTGGTAAAAGGGTTTAGTAAATCTTTCCCCATAATTGGGTCGCCGGTTTTGAGGTCAAAGCTGTAAAATTTCACCACTGTACTGTGGTTGCTGGTCAGAAACTGATTCACCACCCTTAAACACAAAATGTTTTCACGGTTGTATTTTTGTGCGAAATCTGAACTGATAATACCATGCAACATGCCATGGTGTTCTTCAGATTTGACTACTTCATTGTAAATTTCCTGCTGTGTCTGCCCTGTAATTGATTTTATGTCAAGCTGTTTGTTGATCCTTTCGGCCACTCGACTGTCTTCTAATACTATTCTGGGAATTGTAATGTTGGGAGAATAGGTGGATTCTTTGAAGAGGTTTAGTTGTGCGATATAAGCGCTTTTTCCATCCTTTGGAAGTTCAACCATCTTGGCTTTGAATACAGATTGGTGCATGGTTTCATGGTCATGAAAAACGCCTTTTAGCCTTTCCTTGTCATGTATGCGGGTGGTAAAACTGACCTTTAATTTACCGTTGGGATTTTTTTCTTCCATGATGAAATTGTCATCATTGATGGTGCCCATGATGTTGTGCTTTATACCGCTGGTATCATGAAAATAATATCCTGACAACTTATTGCTGTCAATGTATATGGCGATCACAAGTCCGTCATCTTCTGCTATGTTCCCTTTGAAAACATAAAAGTTGTCCTGCAATTTGTCTTCAAAATTGTCTCCTGCTTTTTTTTGTTTGTAACAGGAAATTAAGCTCAAAAAAAATAAAGAGAGTAATGATATTAAAACTTTTCGGGTGCTCATTTATGGTTTTATTTTTAAGAATGTAATCTTTGCAACCTTCTTGGTTAAAGTGAATCGTTTAACCAGTTAAGTGAAATGAGGTATTGTAATCAGTGAATCAATACTTGCTTATCTGGTTTGTTTGGGGCGTTTCCCGCTGAGGAGGTTCGCGCTTTCGGCACACTCTATGACTTAAATTACTGACAATTAATTTAATTGGTTTCAATCCACGGGTAATCGTTTATTGTGTTTCAATTAAGGATGAATGGTGGTCAGTAATATTTACCCAACAAATATCACAACTATCACACAATTTCCAAACAATAAATAGTCATTATTAAATATTAAATCATTGGTCACATTAAAATTAGATTAAAATTAGATTAAAATTAAATTGGGCTATCGGATGAATTTAATAATTTCTTTCATAATATTGAGGAAAGAAATGACTTTAAAATGAATATTGCTTATATAAATTCTTTCACAGAACGTTTTGCAACTATTTGTGGCCATGATTTTAATCCTCATGAGCTCATGAATAATTTCCCCAGTGATGCCGACTATGGGAAAAATGATTTTAGAGAAATCATTGATGAAGTAATTAAAAACGCCAATAAAATTAACCTGTCTATTTTAGAGTCAAGTATTCATAAAAAAGATTTTAATAATTTTTTAAAAAATATCAATTACCCTTTTTTAGCGATATACAATAAGAAAGGAAAAGTATTCCCTGTAATCATTCACCAAAATGAGCAAAATAACTGGGTGGGAACTTACCTGGAGAATGAAGATTTTTATGCCATAGACATCAATGGGATCAAAAATCACCTCCAACATCCGGAGGGAAATGAGAAGGATTTTATCATCCTGTCTCCAATTTCACTCAACTCTTTGGTGAGTGATGGGACACATGATGGGGCTCCTTTGACACCAATGAAAAGGTTGTTCAGGTTATTGAAAAACGAAAAACAAGACATTGGATATATCTACATTTATGCAATAGCCATTGGTTTGATTAACCTTTCTTTGCCTCTTGGAATTCAGGCAATTATAGGCTTAATTTCTGGAGGGATGATATTTAACTCAGTAATCATCTTAATCTCCCTTGTGATTATTGGAACACTGATCAGTGGTGGTTTGCAGATTCTTCAAATTTCTTTGGTGGAAACACTGCAGAAAAGGGTTTTTGCAAAAGCATCTTTTGAATTTGCATTCAGGATTCCGAAAATGAAAACCGAGGAAATTTTAAACTATTATCCTCCTGAATTGATGAACCGTTTTTTTGATATCCTTACCATTCAAAAAGGGTTACCTAAATTGTTGATTGACCTGAGTGCTGCAATGCTTCAGATCATGTTCGGCTTAATACTGCTCGCATTTTACCATCCAATATTTATCGTATTTGGTATTGTACTGATTGGTTTTTTGTTAGTTACTTTCTATGTATCCGGTCCGAAAGGGTTGTCTTCAAGCTTGGTGGAATCAAAATACAAATACAAAATTGCACACTGGCTGGAAGAAATCGCCAGAACATTGTCCTCCTTCAAGCTGGCAGGATTTACGAATTTACCTTTACAAAAACTCGACTATTTCTTAAATGGGTACCTGAATTCCAGGCAAAATCACTTTAAGGTCTTGATCCTTCAATTCGGAAATATTATCCTGTTCAAAACGGCCATCACGGGTGGTTTGTTGATTATGGGTAGTTTATTGGTGGTGAACAGGGAGATTTCTCTGGGTCAATTTGTTGCTTCTGAAATTGTAATCATTTTGATTATCAATGCAGTAGAGAAATTTGTGGTTAACTTAGATGTAATCTATGATTTGCTGACTGCCGTTGAAAAATTGGGGAACGTATCCGACATTCCATTGGAAAAAAATGATGGTGTCATCATTGATCGTGGTGACGATGATAAAGGCATTACACTTGTAGTGAAAGACCTGAAATACAAATATCCGGATGCCAAAGAGTATGTATTGAATGGGGTGAATTTTAGCATTTATCCAGGTGAAAACATTTGTATTGCTGGTTATAATGGTTCGGGTAAAAATACGTTGCTTCAAATCATTTCGGGTATCTTGGAAAATTATGAAGGTGGAATTTCTATCAATAAATTATCGCTCAGGGATATAAACCTGAATTCTTTGCGTGATGTGGTGGGGAGGTACAATTCAAAAGAAGATATTTTTGAATCCAATATCTTTGACAACATCAGTATGGGAATAGCCCGAACTACCATCAATGATGTAAACTGGGCCATTGAAAAAGTGGGATTAAGTGACTGGACCAACCAACTTCCGAAAGGATTGAATACCCAAATGATTTCTGGAGGAAAAGGAATTAATTCTACGATTATCAAAAAAATTATCCTGGCCCGAGCCATCGCCGAAAAACCCAATTTGTTGGTGACAACTGACTTCTTGGGCGGATTTGAAAAAGCTGAAAAATTAAAACTGATTTCTTTATTGCTCGACAAATCCAATGGTTGGTCATTGCTGAGTGTAACCAATGACCCTGCATTGCTTGCCAATTGTGACAGGATATTATTGATGGATAAAGGTGTCGTGGTTGCAGAAGGTACTTTCGAACAAATGAAAAAAAATCAATTGTTTAGGGACATTATCCTGGATTAGAAAATCAAGTGTATTCAAACTTCCAAAAGCCATTTAACGAATCCATATAATGCTGAATATATCTAAAAATAAAATTCCCCAACTAGCTGAAAGCGATAAATTTTACGCCATGAAATTACTCAATACGCTCCAAACAGGGCGAATTGTTGCGTATTGCCTGGTGGGTATATTTGTAATTTGTTTGTTTGTAATGGTCTTGCCCTGGCAACAAAACATTTATGCCAATGGTGAAGTAACGGCCCTTACGCCACAAGACAGACCGCAAACCATAGAAACAGCCATTGCAGGTAGAATTGAACATTGGCATATCAGGGAAGGTCAGTTTGTGAACAAAGGGGAAATCATTGTGGATATTTCTGAAATCAAAGATAAGTTTTTTGATCCCGAACAGTTGACCCGAATCCGCGAACAGCTGCAAGCCAAAAGCAACGGTTTAGAAGCTACTCAGGTTAAAATAAATGCCTTGAACAACCAAATTGCTGCCTTGCAAAATGCCTTGAAATACAGTTTGCAAAAAGCCAACAATAAAATCAGGCAGTCCACTTTAAAGGTAAAATCTGACAGTGCTGATTACCAAGCAGAAAAATTAAATTATGACATCGCCAAAAAACAATTTCTTCGTCAGGAAATTCTCTACAAACAGGGCTTGAAATCATTGACAGAACTGGAACAGCGCAAACAGAAATTTCAGGAATCACAGGCAAAATTAATTGCGGTGGAAAATAAATATTTGTCCACCAGAAATGATTTGATGAATGTGAAAATTGAACTGAATTCAATTCAGGCAGAGTATACGGATAAAATTTCCAAAGCGACTTCGGATAAAAGTTCGGCGGTTTCTTATTTTTCTGATGCGACTTCTGAATTTTCTAAATTGAAAAATGAACAGGCCAACCAGGAAATCAGACGCAAACAATACAATATCAGGGCGCCACAGGATGGCTACATCATCAAGACGCTGAAAGAAGGAGTAGGGGAAACAGTAAAAGAAGGGGAAGCGATTTGTACCATTATGCCCGATGAGCCAGCGATGGCCGTGGCAATGTATGTGAAACCAATGGATGTTTCGTTGTTGTCTAAAGGTAGAAAAGTGAGGATAGAATTTGATGGCTGGCCTGCATTACAGTTTAGCGGCTGGCCTTCGGTTTCGGTAGGTACTTTTGGTGGCGTAATAGATGTCATTGATTTTGTCGACAGTAAGGAAGGGAAATACAGAATTTTGGTTCGCCCTGACCATAATGATGATCCCTGGCCAAAACAAATCAGGATGGGCTCAGGTGTAAAAGGCTGGGCAATGCTCGATGAGGTGCCGATTTGGTTTGAATTGTGGCGCCAACTCAATGGTTTTCCTCCACGTGTACAATTGGTAGATCCTTCAAAAACGGATAAGTATTATGAAAAGGGTACAAAGTAGTACGTACAAGGTACAAAGTACAGGGTCTTGGGTACAGGGTACAGAGAGAAAAATAGCATTTCAAAAGTATACTGTTGAAAAAAATAGTACCCTGTACTCAGTAATCGGTAC
>CALPQG020000046.1 GCA_943325655.2 Bifidobacterium breve
GGGCGTTTGGTTTTTAGCCATTGCTATCGCCAATTATATAGGAGGGGCATTGTCGGGCTATATGCAACACATTGCCAATTCAAGTTCCATCAATCATTTCTTTATGATATTCGTGATAATTCCATTTATCGCTGGCTTAGCCTTGTTTTTATTTAGCAAAAAGTTATCAAACTTAATGCATGATGCTGAATAATGAGAGCGGTTTTAGGGGGTAACATAAAAAAAAAAACAATAAGATTAGAAAACTGTTTTCTAAAAAGGTTTTTTATTATTAACTTGCAGGCTCATTTTCTGTCAAATAATGAAAGAGGAACGTTTATATAATATCGATATATTTGGTTTACGTAACGGTAAGCACGATTTCGCTTATGAAATAGATAATCGTTTTTTTGCTGCAATGCAAGACAGTTTGGTGGAAAAAGGGACTTTAAAGGTGAATGTTGCGTTGCAGAAATCAGATAATATGATTGTAATGCAATTTGATATCAAAGGAGAAATCACTTTATTGTGCGATCGAAGTTTGGAAGAATTTCAATTTCCTATAGATGCACCAAACAGGTTGGTATTCAAATTTGGTGAAAGCTTTAAAGAAGTGTCAGATGAATTGATCGTCTTGGCTACCGGTACAGCTACGATAAACTTATTTCAGTATATTTATGAGTTTATTGCGGTTCAGGTTCCATTCAAAAAGTTGCATCCAAAGTTTGAATTAGACGATTCAGAAGACGATGTACTGGTTTATGGAGAAGTTCATGACTATTTTGACGACGAGGAAGAGACAGAAGACGAAGCAGACGAGAACAATTCATCAGCTAGTTCTACAACTATTGAAGAACCAGTAGACCCAAGATTCGCTGCTTTATTAAAATTAAAGAATAATAATTTACAATAGATTAAATAAATAAGGATTTACAATGGCACATCCAAAGAGTAGGATTTCTAGAACTAGAAGAGATAAAAGAAGAACGCATTATAAAGCTGAGGCTAAAAATTATGCGATTTGCCCTACAACTGGTGAAGCTCACCTTTTCCACAGAGCTCATTGGTACGAAGGAAAACTTTACTACAAAGGTAAAGTAGTAATGGAAAAAGAAGTATTAGCATAATACATGAAAATTGCCCTTGATGCAATGGGCGGTGATAATGCGCCCGCAGTAGTGATCGAAGGAGCACTTATTGCCAAGCAGGATCTGCCGTCAGACGTACAAATAGTGCTTATTGGTGACAAACCTGTAGTGGAAAAAACGCTACTTTCTCAAGGCGCCTCAATAGATGCATTTGATATAGTGCATGCTTCTGAAGTCATTGGAATGAGTGAACATCCCGCTAAAGCTGTTGCTTCTAAACAAGATTCGAGTATTGTGGTGGGTTATAAATTACTGATGACCGGTGAGGTGGATGTATTTTGTAGCGCAGGCAATACTGGAGCGATGTTGGTTGCAGCAATGTTTACCATCAAAACAATTCCTGGAGTATTAAGACCTGGAATTGCTGGTTTTATTCCCAAACAATCTGGCAAATACGGTACAGTATTAGATGTTGGTGCAAACGCTGAAGTGAAACCTGAAGTGTTGGCTCAATTTGCACATATAGGTTCTCTATATGTAAAATACGTGTATGGTATTGATCGACCGACTGTTGGATTGATGAATCTAGGTGAAGAGGAAGAAAAAGGCACTCCACTGTTACAAGCTGCTTATCAATTGATTAAATCAAATGACAAAGTAAATTTTGTAGGTAACATTGAAGGTAGAGATATTTTAAATGACAAAGCTGACTTAATCATTTGTGATGGTTATGTAGGTAATGTAATTTTAAAAATGGCTGAATCTCTTTATCCTATCTTATCTGAAAAAGGGTACAATGATCCTTTTATAGATTTATTCAATTGGGAAAAGGTTGGAGGAAGTCCTATATTAGGCGTCAATGGAAATGTGATTATTGGTCACGGATCTTCAACAGCAACAGCGATTTGTCACATGGTGAAAATGTCTAAACAGCTTGCTGAATCTGGTATAACTGAAAAAATTAAAAATGCTTACAGCTAATCACTGTAAGTATTTTTGTTTTAAATAAAAAACATTAAATGAGTAAAATTACGGCAGCTATTACTGGTGTAGGAGGATATGTTCCTGAATATGTGCTTACAAATCAGGAACTTGAAAAATTGGTTGAAACAACTGATGAATGGATTCTTTCTCGCACAGGCATAAAAGAACGTAGAATATTAAAAGGAGAAGGTTTGGGAACCTCCTACATGTGTGAACATGCTGTGCGTGACCTACTGGCCAAAACCAATACCGATCCTTTAGATATTGATTTGATTATTGTCGCCACAGTTACACCTGATTTCATTTTCCCTTCTACAGCCAACATGGTTGGAGATATGGTGGGATGTAAAAATGCTTTTAGTTACGATGTACAGGCTGCTTGTTCAGGTTTTTTATATGCCATGTCCAATGCAGTAGCTTATATTGAAAGCGGTAAATACAAAAAAATAATTGTGATTGGGGCAGATAAAATGTCTTCTATCATCAACTATAAAGACCGATCCACTTGTATTATTTTCGGTGATGGCGCTGGAGCAGTATTGGTAGAACCGAATACAGAAGGCCTTGGTGTTATCGACAGTATTTTAAAATCGGATGGATCAGGTTATCCTCACTTAAATTCAAAAGTGGGAGGAAGTCGCTACCCAATGACAGCCGAACTGGTAGATTCTGATGAAAGATGGGCGTACCAAGATGGTCCTGTGGTATTTAAATTTGCTGTTAAAAACATGGCTGACGTCTCCGCTGAAATTATGGAGCGCAACAGTTTAACTGGTGAAGACATTGCTTACCTCGTTCCTCACCAAGCCAATAAAAGAATTATTGATGCCACCGCTAACCGTATGGATGTAGGTTCAGATAAAGTACTGATCAACATTGAACGTTACGGAAATACTACTGCAGCTACTATTCCTCTTGTTTTTTGGGATTTTGAGAAAAAATTCAAGAAAGGGGACAATGTCATTTTAGCAGCATTTGGTGGTGGTTTTACCTGGGGTTCTATGTACCTTAAATGGGCGTACGATACCAAATAAAATCAATTAAACATTTGGTAAAACAAATTCTTCAATTAATTTAGCAATTCATATTCATGGCAACTACTGCAGATTTTAGACCAGGTCTTTGTTTGGAATACAACAACGATTTGTATATTATCACTGATTTTCAGCACGTAAAACCAGGTAAAGGTCCGGCTTTCGTGAGAACGAAACTTAAAAATATTAAAACCGGTCGTACGATTGACAATACTTTCAACGCTGGGGTAACAATCAAAACGGCAAGAATTGAACGTAGACCCCATCAGTTTTTATACAAAGATGAATACGGGTACAATTTCATGGATGCCGAATCATTTGAACAAATAACCTTAGAAGGGAAAATTATTCAAAAACCGGAGTTGATGAAAGATGGCCAGGAGGTGGAAGTTTTATTTCATGCAGAAACAGAGACTCCTTTATTATGCGAATTGCCACCATTTGTTATTTTACAAGTAACGTATGCTGAGCCAGCCGTTAAAGGAAATACCTCTACCAATGCCACTAAAACAGTGACCCTTGAAACTGGAGCAGAGATTCAAGTGCCAATGTTTATCAACCAAGACGAAATAATTAAAGTAGATACAAGAGATAGTTCTTACGCAGAGCGTGTTAAATAACAATCAAATGGAACCAAAAGAATTACAAAAACTAATTGACTTTATCGCCAACTCTGGCCTTGATGAAGTAAACATTGAAACAGAACAATTTAAAATTTCTACTAAAAGAAATTCAGCTGTTCAAACAAGAGTGGAGCAAGTGTATGCTGCGGCTCCTCAACAAGCACCTGCACCAGCTGCACCTGCAGTTGCACCAGTTGCCGCTCCAGTAGCCACTCCAGTTGCCGTTGAATCAAATTTAATTACAATTAAATCTCCAATGATTGGTACATTCTACTCTTCAGCTAATCCTGAATCAGAAGATTTTGTAACTGTTGGAAGTGAAATCGCTAAAGGAAAACCTGTTTGTATCATTGAAGCAATGAAATTGTTCAATGAAATCGAATCAGATATTTCTGGTAGAATCGTTAAAATACTAGTTTCTAACGCTACTCCAGTGGAGTTTGACCAACCTTTGTTCTTAGTTGAACCTGTTTAGGTATATCATTCATTTGAATAGTTAGTATGCATAAGCGTGAAGGCGTATGTTTACTAACTTTTTTGGTTTAATGTCCTAAACTGATTGAATATTCACAACTAAAATTGTAGTAACGTGTTTAAAAAAGTATTAATAGCGAATAGAGGTGAAATTGCATTGCGTGTAATCAGAGCATGCAAAGAAATGGGTGTAAAAACTGTTGCCATTTATTCCACTGCAGATAAAGACAGTTTGCATGTTCGTTTTGCTGATGAAGCGGTATGCATCGGACCTGCACAAAGTTCCCAATCTTATTTAAGTATTCCGAGCATTATTTCTGCTGCAGAAATTACCAATGCGGATGCTATTCATCCAGGATATGGATTTTTGTCCGAAAATGCAGATTTCTCTAAAATTTGTCAGGATTATAAAATTAAATTTATTGGTCCGACTCCTGAAATGATTCAGGCGATGGGTGACAAAATTACTGCAAAATCATACATGAAAAAAGCTGGAGTACCTACAGTACCTGGTTCTGATGGTTTGTTGAAATCTTTGTCTGACACGTATAAAATTGCAGCTAAAGTCAAATATCCTGTAATTTTGAAAGCTACCGCTGGAGGTGGAGGTAGAGGAATGCGTATCGTGAATAACGATGAAGAAATGGAAAAAGCTTGGACCGATGCCAAAATGGAAGCGGCCGCATGTTTTGGAAATGATGAATTGTACCTTGAAAAGTTTGTCGTAGAACCTCGTCACGTTGAAATTCAGGTGATGGGTGATGGTAAAGGTCGTGTAGTGCACTTTTCAGAAAGAGATTGTTCTATTCAACGACGTCACCAAAAGCTTGTAGAAGAAACTCCTTCTCCAGTGATGACCGACAAGTTGAGGAAGAAAATGGGTGATGCTGCAATTGCAGGTGCTAAGATTATCAATTATGAAGGTGCTGGAACGTTTGAGTTCTTGGTAGACAAATTTGGTGATTTTTATTTCATGGAAATGAATACCCGTATTCAGGTGGAACATCCCATTTCTGAAGAAGTTACGGACTTTGACTTGATCAAAGAACAAATTAGAATTGCTGCTGGATTACCTTTGTCTACTGAAAGCCGTTTCCCAGCCAGATATTCTATAGAATGTAGAATTAATGCGGAAGATCCTCGTCATGGTTTTAGACCAAGTCCTGGAAAAATTACCAACCTACATTTTCCTGGAGGAAGAGGAGTAAGGGTAGATACACACGTATATTCTGGCTATACCATTCCTGCCAATTACGATTCTATGATTGCTAAGTTGATTATTACTGCAAGCAATAGAGAAGAAGGCTTGAATAGAATGAAAAGAGCACTTCAGGAATTTGTAATCGAAGGCATTAAAACAACCATTCCTTTTCATATTAAATTGATGGATGATCCAATTTTCAGGTCTGGGAAGTTCAATACCAGTTTCCTTGAAACGTATGATTTCTCTGAAATATAGTACTCAAATTTAACCAATAGTCCCGCGAAATCGGGACTATTTTCTTATGAAAACCCACTTCACTTGTATTATGGTTGGTCTGTATTTGTTTGTCAGTTCTGCTGATGCACAAATCAAAAAGCTCTATGTGGAAGCTGGAATAAGTGCCAATTCATATAAAGGAAGTTTAAATGAAGGTTTTGGTAATTATACCATGGGTACTCATTTGGGAATAAGATTTTGTAAAAACAACAGATTAAATGGTCATATCAATTTTTCTTATGGAAGTATTGATGGGCAAACCAAAGTTTTTACCGTAAAAGATGCTGCTGGTAATTTGGTTTATCCGATAAATTATTTTAAAACGAGGCTTTTTACATTTGATTATATCTTGCAATTCAATGTAGTTTCTAAGAAATCATTTCTGATTTATATAGGTGCTGGTGCAGGGGTTGTAAAATTTAATGTAAAAGATGAAGATGGAAATGATTTGATTTACAATTCAAAATCCAGGGATGTACATGAAAGTTACAAAGACCTGGCGGTAACTTTACCTGTAGTAATTGGCTATAATTATATATTTCGCAATGATTACAGGTTTGGAATTCAGGCGCAATTACTCAATCCGTTAACTGACTATTTAGACAATACTTCCAAATGGAGTCCTTATGTTACTTCGGACAATGTTTTGTCATTTAAATTTTTTATTGCCGTCCCTATTTCTCTAATAAATTAAGGAATCATTTCCAACATATTTTTTTTACCTCTTTTTAAATTTAAACTTATTTATCTTCAAAAGTGGTATTATGATTTAATTGGTGTAAATTTGTAACTGTTACTATAAATTATAATTCACCCCGATATTATAAATAAAAAACAATGACAACTATCCTAATCTTCTTTGTGGCACACTGGTACATATCCCTATTTTGCCAAACATTTTATTTGCACCGTTATGGGGCACATCACTTATTTATTATGAGTAAGTTTTGGGAAAAGTTTTTCCATACCTTAACTTATATTTCTCAAGGTTCATCATTTTTGAGTCCAAGAGCTTATGCAGTTTTACACAGAATGCACCATGCTTACAGTGATTCCGAAAGAGATCCACACTCTCCACATCATGCTACCAATTTGTTTACCATGATGTGGCAAACTAAAAACATCTACAACGACTACCTGAAATACAGAAGAACTCCAGAAGATCGTTTTGCGAAAGATTTACCAGAATATCCTTTGATTGATAAAATCGGAGATACCTGGATTTCAAGGGTGTTCTGGGGTACTGTTTATTCTTTGTTTTACATTGAATTTGTTCCTGCAGGAATGTGGTATTTGTACTTCTTATTGCCAATACATTTCTTAATGGGGCCTGTACATGGTGCAATTGTAAACTGGTGTGGTCACATGTATGGTTACTCCAACTTTGATAACAATGACAAATCAAAAAACAGCCTAGTATTTGACGTATTGATGGGCGGTGAATTGTTTCAAAATAACCACCATAAATTCCCAACGAGCGCTAAGTTTGCAAGTAAATGGTATGAATTAGACCCAACATTCCCTGTGATATGGTTAATGACCAAAGTTGGCATCATAAAAATGAATCCTAAGCCTTTGGAGATTGAAATGTTTTAAATCTCTCAGTTTTTCGTTTTCAAGTTAATCTGCAACTAAGTCATCTCGTTACCTGTAAAATGATAATTAGAAAACTAAAAAAAGTCCTTTATCTTTCTGATGAAGGACTTTTTTTATGCCTTTTCTATCGTTGAACTTTGAAACAACAAAGCCTTCACCTCTTCGTCACTCACTTGTTCGAAATCAGTATAAAATTGACCCACACCATAAAATATTGCAGGAATTAGTACACAATATACCTCATCTACCACATTGTTTATTTTTTTTATTGCTTCTTCGGTCGCCACTGGAATAGCTACAATTATTTTTGCAGGTTTACTTTTCTTAATTAATGCAATGCTTGCCAGTACGGTACTTCCTGTAGCTATGCCATCATCAATAAGAATTACCGTTTTGTCTTTTAAATTGGTTGGCTTTGTATCTCCCATCAAATCTGCATATTTTTGTTTTAAATTTTGTTGTACCCTTGCTGCTTCAATTTGAATATAATCTTTAGGAACATCAGGGACATTTTCATTGATAATGACTTCTTGCATGGTAGCAGAACCAATCGCATATTCAGGGTTTTTGGGATGACCGATTTTTTTTGATAAGATGATTTCTAATGGCATTCCTAATTTTTTGGCAATGATAGCACCAATTGGAACACCTCCCCTTGGAATTGCCAGTATTATTCCGGGTGTGTTTTTATATTTCTCGAGTTTTTTTGCCAGCTGAATTGCAGCATCTATTCTATCTTTAAACATGGTATTTTTAAGCTTAGTTTTATAAATATTTTTTAAACCATTCTGTAGCAAGCATGGAAGCGATGGCTAAAGTTCCCGGCTCTTCAAAAAGATGAGTAGCATGTGGAACAATTTTCAATGCTTTTTCACACCTCAATACGTCAAATGTCTTTTTATTCAATATCAGTACTTCTTCATCTCTTTCACCTACAATTAGCAGTGTAGGTGCTTTCACTTTGGGAGCGATGGCGATAGCCAAATCAGGCCTTCCTCCTCTGGAAACGATTGCTTTGATTTGTGAGGGAAGCGTACTTGCCGCATACAAGGCCGAAGCAGCTCCTGTACTTGCACCAAAGTAGCCAATGCTAAAATCTTTACACTCAGGTAAGTCTATCAAATGGTTTGTGGCAGTAATTAACCTTCTGAATAACAATTCTATATTAAACCGATTTACAAAAGCTTGGTCTTCTTCTTTGGTCAGTAAGTCAAATAAAAAAGTGCTTATTTCCTGCTGTTGAAGTTCATTGGCTACGAAATTATTTCTACTGCTAAAACGACTACTGCCACTTCCATGTGAAAATATCACCAAAGACCTAGACTGGTAAGGGATTACCAATTCTCCTTCTAACTTTTTCCCCTCGATTGGTATTTTAATGATTTTAGAAAAATGTGTCGTTGTCATAGTAATAATATTAAAAGGAAAATTTCTAAAAAATAATTGGTAACGTGCTATGTATTTTTAACTGTTAGTTAGACAGTCAAATGTAGACGGAAGTGTTTATTTTATGTATGTTATTAAATCAATTTATTGCATGATTTATTTCATTTTTATAGTACTTAAATTATTGAAAATTTGCAGTATATATTTTTAGATATGGACACAACAATCAGTTTTAACCGTGTAATTGACGCCGTTTCTTCTGTTACGGCACCTTTTTCAGAAGATGTCGGTATGGATGTATTGATGGATTACATAGGCGATGCCAGGTATGTTTTATTGGGAGAGGCTTCTCACGGGACCCATGAATATTATACCTGGCGAGCAAAAATTAGCCAACGCTTAATTGAAGAAAGAGGGTTTTCATTCATTGCTGTTGAAGGCGACTGGCCGGATTGTTATCGTTTGAACAGGTATATTAAGAACTATACTGATGCAGGTCACAATGCCTATGAAGTATTGCATGCTTTTAACCGCTGGCCTACATGGATGTGGGCCAATTGGGAAATTGTTGTATTTGCCGAATGGTTAAAAAAATATAATTACGAAAGGAAACCTGTTCAGAAAGTTGGCTTTTATGGCTTAGATGTATATAGCTTATGGGAGTCTATGGAAGCGATTGTAGCTTACCTGAAAGTCAATGATCCTAAGACCTTACAAGCGGCAGTAAGAACATTGCGGTGTTTAGAACCTTATCGGGCAAATGAAGGACAAACGTATGCCAGCGCTTCTCGTTTAGTTCCTGAGCTTTGCGAATCGGAAGTGGTAAATTTACTGCGTGAAATTCAGGGCAATATGTTGCATTACAATACCGATCATGAAAATGTTTTTAGTACAGCACAAAACGCTCATGTGGCTGTAAATGCTGAAAGGTATTACCGTGCGATGGTGAGAGGAGGGGCAAGCTCCTGGAACATTAGGGATAAACACATGGTCAGTACCTTAAACCGCCTGATGGATTTTCATGGGAAAGGTGCAAAGACAATAGTTTGGGAACACAATACACACATTGGCGATGCGAGGGCTACTGATATGGCAAAACAGGGAATGGTAAACGTGGGGCAGTTAATTGCTGATCAGCAGGCTAAAAATGAAGTGGTGGCGGTAGGCTTTGGTTCTTATCAGGGAAGTGTTATTGCTGGAAGAGAATGGGGAGATGAAATGCGTAAAATGACGGTACCTCCTGCCATCAATGGGAGTTGGGAGAATATGCTGCATCAAATTAATTCTTCCAAAAATAAAATCATTATGCTCGACAAAATCAAAGATGAATCGCTGTTGAAGGAGCCAATAGGTCACAGGGCAATAGGAGTAGTGTACCATCCCGAATTCGAACAATATGGAAATTACGTTCAGAGTGTGATGACGCAAAGGTATGGTGCTTTTATTTTTCTGGATGAAACCACGGCACTTCATCCATTACACATTACTCCTGACGGGCATCAAATACCTGATACTTTTCCTTTTGGTTTTTAATTTTTTATCTTTTACGGCAATTTCTGTTCAGGTAAAATGATATATTTGTTATCAGTTTATGCTAACTATTTATTGCCAATCATGAAAAAATACTTGTTTTCCCACACCGTTATTTTAGTTGTGTTGAGTTGTGTTGTTTGTTTAGGGCAAACACCTCAATCATATAAAACGAAACATGTCATAGTTTTGGTGGTGGATGGTCCTCGTTATACAGAAACCTGGGGAGACAGCACCCATCAATATATCCCCAAAATGGCCAAAGAAATTTCCCCTTTAGGGGTGGTTTTTTCTAATTTTTACAATGATGGATTTACCTATACTTCTTCAGGACACACTGCAATATGTACTGGATTTAAACAGGAATTAGAAAATTCTTACGGGAAGCAGTTACCTACCTATCCTTCCTTTTTTCAATATTATTTACAACAAAAGAAATTACCAGCGTCAAGTGCTTACATCATTACTTCCAAAGACAAATTAGAAGTGTTGTCGAATTGTATGGAAGATGACTACTATTTCAAATACAACCCCTCTACCATTTGTGGTAATAGGGGCTTAGGTAGCGATTATTGCGATGATTCGACTACTTTTAGACGCGTGATGAATGTATTGAAAACCAAGCAGCCAGATTTACTTTTGGTGAACTTTAAAGAGCCGGATGCTTCAGGACATGACAACGATTGGCCAGGTTATTTGAAAGGTATTCGGGATACGGACAGCCTCGTTTGGGAAATTTGGAAGTTTATCCAGACGGATGCTTTTTACAAAGACAACACCACACTTTTTGTTACCAATGACCATGGCCGCCATACC
>CALPQG020000047.1 GCA_943325655.2 Bifidobacterium breve
AATAACTTGTAACCCGATAACTTGTAAACCGATAACTGTAAACCGATAACTTGTAACCCGATAACATGTAAACCGATAACTGTAAACCGATAACTTGTAAACCGATAACTGTAAACCGATAACTATTATGAACTGGGGATATAAAATAGTATTTGCATATATAAGTTTTGCAGGCTTTATTGGCTTCATCGCCGTAAAAGCTATGCGTCAAAACATTGATTTGGTTTCAAAAGATTATTACCAACAGGAAATTCAGTACCAAGATCAAATTGGACGAATTAAAAATGCAGCAGCCATTGAACATTTGGATTTTGATTATTCGGCGCAACAAAAAAAAGTAAAAATCACTTTTCCAGCAAGTCATTTTACCACCGCTAAATTGGTTTTTTACCGACCATCAGATGCCCAGAAAGACATTCAAATCAATTTAAATTCAAATGGGAAAACACCGACTTTCGATGTGCCAGTGTCTAAATTGAGTACAGGTTTTTGGAAAGCAAAAATTCTATGGACGGACGGTAAAAAAGAGTATTACCAAGAGACTGATTTTGTAATTTAAATCAATTAGCAATATGTTTTACATTGCCTTCATTACAGGCTTACTGGGTAGTTTTCATTGCATTGGCATGTGTGGTCCTATTGCTTTGATGGTACCTATGGTAGGTCATCATGTGATTTTAAGTAGGGTGTTGTACAATATTGGCAGGTGTATTTCTTATGCATTTATTGGTGGGTTCATTGGTTTCTTAGGTTGGGGAATTGCGATCGTAGGCTACCAGCAAGGTTTGTCGGTTGGTGTCGGCGTTATTTTGTTGATCATTGGAATGAGGAGTTTTTTTAAAGGGGGGACCACTAATTTTCATATCCCTGGATGGAGTAAGCATATCGGTGGAATTAAAAGGCAATTGGGTAATTATTTACAGTTTAAATCCTTTTATGGAAACCTTGTTTTAGGAATGCTCAATGGTTTTCTTCCATGTGGTTTGGTATATGTGGCTTTGGCTGGAGCACTTGCTCAAGGATCATTTGTTTTGGGAGCTTTGTACATGTTTTTATTTGGTTTAGGAACAATACCATTGATGATGGTATTGTTGGTAAGCAAACAGTTTTTAAGCGAAAAATTACGGTTTAAATTGACAAAAGTCATCCCCGTATTTACTGTTTTTGTAGCCTGTTTTATTATTCTTAGAGGATTGAATGTAGGAATTCCTTATGTAAGTCCAAAAGCCAACCAAAATCAAGAAATTAAAATTGGTGCGATTCATTGTCATAAATAGGGACTGTTAAGAAACTCAAATTAGTAAATATTGAATTTTGAATCCTAATTTTTGAATTGCATTCTTGTTAAATAAATGGATTGATTTATTGATTTTAATGTGGTACGATGATTTTGTGAGTGCATCAAATTAGAATATTTAGGGTCTGCTGAAAAAGCATTAACATCAGCAATAACAGCGATTTATGATTAAGAGTAGATTTTAAAGTGCAAACAAATCATGTGGAATCTTTGAATTGTCTTTCGTACGACCTTTTAAAAAATGCGTTATCCCGATATTCTCGGGATTGATCCATGAAGCGGTTAAAAACAAAACACTGTTTGAGCCACGCTACTGTTGAAAGTTTTCAACAAAAGTTGGTGGCGAGTTTGTTTTGTTTCAGCGTAATGGAGCAAATTCGTAGCATTTTTTAAACAGTCTTGATTTTCGTTGGTTACTTTTTTCATCAAGGGAAAAAGTGACAAAAGATAGAATTCTAGTGAAAATTTATGGGTAAGCGAGTTTTTCAGCAGACCCTATTTAGCTGTCTTAAAAAGTAATTGAAATGGGCATAAAAAAACCTTCTCGATTTTCGGGAAGGCTTTTTATGCTTGATATGTAATAATGATTACTCAATTACATTCACTCTTTGAAACAAGGGAGGAGCTGCTTGGGTAGTTGCAGATTCGGAACGGACAGTTTTCTTTTTGAAATCGTTTGTTGCGATATCTAACATACCAAAACCATGTTTGGTCAATGAACCAATACCACAGTTTAATACAAATTCCAATACTTTTGGTTCAGCATATAACGTAAACGGTAAAGTATATCCACGTACTTCATACATGAAGTCTTCTTCGAATGCAGGATAGATACGTGCCATTTTTTTAACTGTTTCTTTAATTTTATTCAAATATCCTTCATCTGGAACTACTTGAAATTTAGAGAAAGTGGCAAATTCTTCTGGGCTATACAAGCCTGATTTTTCCATGTTAATCATGGTACTTTCGTAAATAAGGTCAGAGAACTCATCCGAGAAAGGAGAAACAAATCTTTTGCATTCAACGTCACTTGATCTTTCTGGGCTACAGATAACGATAGGAGACAAGCAAAGGAATTTTAATGGTGATTCATGAACAACTTCTTCTTCCACATCAACGCTTTCAGGAACCATAATAAGTTCACCTATTTTAATGCTTCTTTGTTCAAACAATTTTGCAATCATAGCTTCAAGATACTCTTTGCTAAGGCTTGCAACAACAATAGTCACTTTTTCTGAACTGTATTGAAGACCATCTCTAACAACCCTAATTTGACCTTTAAGTGCAGAAAAGTTACAGTATGCGTACCCTTTGTGTTCAGCGCTATCACGCATTAAACCTTTAAATACATCAGAAATAATGTGTTGATGGTGAAAAGGTACCACTGCACCTCTGTTTTGCACCAAAAAAATCAATCTTGCTCTCATACGAAATTAATTATTATGTTGAAACTTTATTGTAAATTGAAATATTAAATTGGGTAAATAAATTAAACGTTAAACCTAAAGTGCATAATGTCTCCGTCTTCCACAACGTATTCTTTGCCCTCGATTGCGATTTTACCATTTTCTTTACAACCTAATTCTGTTTTGAATTGTTGGAAATCTTTAATTTTAATTACTTCAGATTTGATAAAACCTCTTTCGAAATCGGTGTGAATTACACTTGCTGCTTGCGGGGCTTTCCATCCTTTACGTATTGTCCATGCCCTTACTTCTTGTACACCTGCGGTGAAGTAGGTGATAAGTTTGAGTATGGCGTAGGAAGTTTTGATAAGTTTGCTTAATCCAGAATCTTTTAAACCGTATTCGTTTAAAAACATTTCACGTTCTTCTACATCTGTGATTTCAGCAATTTGAGCTTCTAACGCTGCACTGATAATGATCACATCGGCACCTTCTGTTTGAGCTACTTTGGAAAGTGCATCCACATGTTTGTTTCCGCTGTTTACTTCTGATTCTGAAACATTTGCAACATAAATAACAGGTTTTTCTGTCAATAGTTCCAAATCAGCAACTGCTTTTTTCTCGTCATCCGTATTGTTCAAACTGCGAGCACTGTTTCCAGCTTCCAAGTGAGCTTTGTACATCAATAGTGAAGCCAATTCAGCTTTTGCTTTGGCATCACCTGCTTTTGCTGCTCTTTCAGTTTTTTGTATTTTTTTATCCACCGATTCCAAATCTTTAATTTGTAATTCGGTATCTATAACTTCTTTGTCAAACAAAGGGTCAACACTTCC
Source organism: Bifidobacterium breve (assembly GCA_943325655.2). GTDB lineage: Bacteria > Bacteroidota > Bacteroidia > Cytophagales > UBA9547 > CALPQG02. The sequence goes on from CALPQG020000047.1 coordinate 3,537, forward strand.
AGCTACGTGAACAATGTTGTCGTCTTCAAAGCAACGAATAACATGTATGATTGCATCCACTTCTCTGATGTTGGCTAAGAATTTGTTTCCTAAACCTTCGCCTTTACTAGCACCTTTTACAAGGCCTGCAATGTCTACAAATTCTATTACTGTAGGAACAACTCTATTTGGTTTAACTAAAGTTTCTAATATCGTTAACCTTTCATCCGGAACAGTTACGATTCCAACATTGGGTTCAATAGTGCAAAAGGGGTAGTTAGCTGCCTCTGCTTTAGTATTTGAAATTGCATTAAACAATGTCGATTTTCCCACATTTGGTAAACCAACGATTCCACATTTTAAACTCATGTTATAAGTTGAAATATACTTTTTATATTAAAAACTTTATTTTTTACAATAAAGATAAGCCTCACTCAGGTGAAGTGAAAGACTTTTATGTTGAAACGTGTTTTTTAACTGTTGAAGTGTGCGAATAGGTAGGCTAAAATGTTGTTTACTTTTTATGTGTTTATGATATTAGTCCCATTTTAATTCATCATTGTCACTGTTTCTTAAATCTGATTCCTGCGTAAAATCATAATCAGGCATTAATTCAGTTTTAAGGTGTTCAATGGTTTCAAGTAAGGCTTGGGAGAATTTGCCTAAATCCTCTTTGTATAAAAAGATTTTATGCTTCTCAAAATAATGGCCATCTTCTTTAATTTTTTTTTTGCTTTCCGTAATGGTTAAGTAAAAATCATTGGAACGAGTTGATTTGATATCAAAAAAATACGTTCTCTTGCCAGCTTTTACCCTTTGAGAGTAAATTTCAACCTTGTCATTGTCTCTATTGTCTTCCACAAATTTATGTTTTAAAATTTCTCGTTTTGTAAATTTAATTTAATTCTAACATTTATGAAAAAAAATACCATAAAAATTAGTATTATCATGTAAATTTGTAAAAATACTAATTAGGGTTTATAGTGAAACGTTTTATTTTCAGTGTGTTAATGTTTGTTTTGTGTGCGGTTTCATATACTTCTATGGCACAAAAGAAGTACAAGAAAACGGGCTATTGTTCCTATTATGGGGATAATTTACATGGAAATAGAACTTCTAGTGGTGAAAGATTTCATGTAAAACGTAAAACAGCAGCGCATAAATTTTTGCCATTCAATACTTTAGTTAAAGTTGTCAATCTTGAAAATGGCCGATCTACCATAGTTAGGGTGAATGACCGAGGTCCATATAGTCAACATAGGATTATTGATGTCTCTAAAATAGCAGCCAAAGAATTGGGCCTGCTTGGGTCTGGAACCGCAAAAGTAAAAATTGAAGTGGTTGGCTTTGATGAACGGTCTTCAGAAGAAATAATGAAAAATGAACTTCAGGGCGTTGAGGACGACAAAAATGAAGTGGTTTGGGTGCCCGATAGTATTGTGAAAGCGGAGTTTGATATGTTGGTAAAAAGTACCAAAAAACCAAGTGGCTATGGTATTCAGGTGGGGATTTTTAAAGATGAACTGAACGCAGAAAAACAATTGGCCAAACTGGCGAATAAGGGAATTGTAAATATATTTATTGAAACACCTGTACTTGACAATATTACTTACTACAGGGTTTTTGTTGGCGAATTTCCCAACAAAGAAGCTGCCCAAAATGTCATTGAAATGTTACAAAAAAACGAATTTGAAACTTATTTTAAGCTTTATAATTAATGGCCTTAAGGAAAAATACACCCATTACTTTAGCTGATGTAAAGCTGTTTTCCAATTTTGAATTGTTGGCCAAACAAACAGTGGAGGGATTTATTACCGGATTGCACCGTTCACCTTACCATGGTTTTTCTGTAGAATTTGCCGAACATAAATTGTATAATCCTGGTGATGGTACGCGTCATATTGATTGGAAAGCTTATGCCAAAACAGATAAGTTGTACGTTAAGCGATACGAAGAAGAAACCAATTTAAGGTGTACCATTTTGATTGATGTTTCTTCTTCCATGTATTATCCTGCAGAAAATAATGGCAAAATATTATTCAGTGCCTGGGCAGCAGCAGCCATTGCGTGTTTGCTTCAAAAACAAAGAGATGCTGTAGGACTTTGTACTTTTAGCAATGAAATCAATTACCAATCTCAGGTAAAGTCTACCAGTATTCATTTACATGCCATCATGAAACAATTGTCTCAATTGGCTAATGATCAATCGCGTATGCACCAAGCCACCGCTGTAGCAGAAGTCTTGCACCATATTGCAAACCAATCACATAGGAGGTCATTGATAGTGTTGTTTAGTGATATGTTTGAAAATATTGAACACCACGATGCTATTTTTTCTGCGTTACAACATTTAAAACACAACCACCATGAAGTATTGTTGTTCCATGTTTTTGATAAAAAAACAGAGCAGGAATTTGAATTTCAACAAAGACCTTATGTATTTACAGATTTGGAAACTGGAGACAAAGTGAAATTGCTTCCGCATGAATACAAAGAAAAATATACTCAAACCATTTCTGCCTATTACAAGGAGCTTAAAGACAAATGTGGGTCTTACAAAATAGATTTTATTGAAGCAGATATTAATGAACCTGCAGAAAATGTGCTTTTGCAATTTTTTATCAAACGTGCAAGTATGCGGTAGTCATTTCTTCCTATAAAATTTTTAATTCTCATTTTTTGATTAAATTTGTGTTCCCAAAAATTACATACCTAATGAAAAACAATTTCATATTCCTTGCAGCTACACTGAGTGTTTTGAGTTTTAATTCCTGCACAGACAAAGATGGCAGTATCAATATATTTCCGGTAAGTAAAGACATGGAACTTGGCGCACAAGTATCTGCACAAATTGAAAGTGACCCTGCAACATATCCATTAATTCCTTTAACGGGTGGAAATAATGCAAGAGCACATGATTATTTGAATGCCATTGTGGATAAAATAAAAGCAAGTGGTAAATTGGACTATAAAGACGAGTTTGCCTGGAAAGTGAGGATCATTAGAGATGATAATACACTCAATGCTTTTTGTACACCTGGAGGTTATATTTATGTATACACAGGTTTGATAAAATACCTTGACAAAGCGGATCATTTGGCTGGTGTAATGGGTCATGAAATGGGACATGCTGACCATCGCCATTCTACAGATGCAATGACCAGAGATTTTGGCGTTCAAACTTTGTTGGATATTGTACTTGGTAAAAGTAGTCAGGGTACTTTGGTACAAATGGCTGCTAATCTGGCTTCCTTGAAGTATAGTCGCGGCAATGAGTCAGAAGCAGATGATAGTTCAGTAGATTATTTAGGTGGCACTGGTTATGCTTGTAGCGGTGCTGCAGGTTTTTTTGAAAAATTAATAGCTGACGGACAAAATCCACAGGTGCCTCAGTTTTTGAGCACACATCCTAATCCTGACAATAGGGTAGCCGCCATTCACGCCAAAGCGACAGTCAATGGTTGTTCTGAAACCTATTCTTCAGGAGAAAGTGATTTCGCACAGTTTAAAAGTGATTTGAATTTATAAACAACATCTATTCGCATATTTACTATAACCATGAGAGAAACAGAAATAAAATTTACCATACATCTTGACAATCAAAATGTTCCTGAAAAAATAGTTTGGGATGCTACAGATAAACCTGAAGATGGATTTGAAGAAACCAAAGCAATTGGTATTTCCATTTGGGATGCAAAACAAAAAGGTGCTTTGCGTATTGATTTGTGGACCAATGAACTTGAAGTTGGTGAAATGAAACGCTTTTGCATTGAGTCTGTAGGCGGTATGGCTGAAACCATTTTAGGTGCAACTGGTGATAAAGTGATGCGCGATTTAATGATTGACTGCGTTACTAAAATGGCGAAACATTTAGAAGAAGAAGAGAAAAAAGAACAAAATTAAAATTGTTTCATGGTATCATTCATCTACCATGAAACGATTTTTATTTTTTAATATAATTTTTAATGAAGCCTATCACAAGAATATGAAAATAGCTGGAGCAGCCCTGAATCAAACCCCTTTAGATTGGGATACGAATTTGAGTAATATCAAAGAAGCTATTGAACAAGCAAAAAGTCAGGAGGTTCGGGTGCTTTGTTTGCCAGAGCTTTGTATCACTGCTTATGGCTGTGAAGATTTGTTTTTAAGTGATTGGTTGGTAGAGGAAGCCTTGTCACATTTGCCGAAAATTGTAGCTTTATGTAACAATATTACGGTGAGTGTTGGGTTGCCGATTCGAAAAAATAATGTGCTCTATAATTGTGCTTGTTTGATTGACAATGCTGAAATTATTGGATTTACGGCAAAACAATTTTTGGCCAATGATGGCGTGCATTATGAACCTCGGTGGTTTAATCCTTGGCCTGCAGATAGGGTAGAAGCATTTCTTTTTCAAGGAAAAGAATATCCTTTTGGAGATGTAATTTATGATTTACATGGAATCAAGCTAGGTTTTGAAATTTGTGAAGATGCCTGGAGAACCGAAACGCGTCCTGCCATCAGGCACCAACTTAAAGGAGTAAACTTAATTTTAAATCCAAGTGCCAGTCATTTTTCATTTGGTAAATCGGAGTTAAGGGAACAGTTGGTCAAAAGCAGTTCATTGCAATTTTCCTGTACTTATTTGTATGCCAATCTATTAGGAAATGAAGCCGGTAGAATTGTTTATGACGGTGAAATTTTAATGGCACAACAAGGGAAATTGATCCAGCGAAATACAAGGTTGTCGTACAAAAATGTAAACCTGGTTGTTGCTGAAGTTGATATCCTGGAACATCACCATACCGTTTGTGAGCCGTTAAATAGTGATGAAAAAGACAAAGAAACTGAGTTTGCCAAAGCTTGTTCTTTGGCTTTGTTCGATTACCTGCGTAAAAGTAAATGCAAAGCTTTTGTGCTTTCCTTAAGTGGTGGTGCCGATTCTTCAGTCTGCGCTGTGCTTGTTGCCGAGTTAATCAGAAGAGGCGTAGCTGAATTAGGAATAGCAGCTTTTTGTAAGAAAATCAACAGAAATACGACCGAATTGGCCATTCTTCAAAAAGAACTTTTAATCACCGCGTATCAGTCTACCAGAAATTCTGGTTATGCTACCTTGCAATCTGCTCAAGGTTTAGCCGCTTCTTTGGGTGCTACATTTTACAAGTGGTTTATCGATGAAGAAGTGGAAAGTTATTCTCATAAAATTGAAAATGTTCTTGGTCGAAAATTGACATGGGAAACCGATGATATTGCCCTGCAAAATATTCAAGCCAGAGGTCGTGCTCCCATTATTTGGATGCTGACCAATATTGTTGGCGGATTATTAATTACCACTTCGAATAGGAGTGAAGGAGATGTTGGATATGCCACCATGGATGGTGATATGGCTGGAAGTTTAGCCCCTATTGCTGGGGTTGACAAAGCTTATTTGCAGGAATGGTTGGTATGGGCCGAAAAAAACTTGGGCTATACCGGTCTTAAATATGTGAATAATTTGAAGCCATCCGCAGAGCTACGACCACAGGAAAATGAACAGACGGACGAAACCGATTTGATGCCTTACTCCATTATGAAAGCCATTGAATTGGAAGCCATTAGGAATAGAAAATCTCCTCAGGAAGTTATTGATATTTTAAAATTGAAACAACTGGAAGATGAACGAACATTAATCATTCATGTCAATAAATTTTTCAGGTTATGGGCTATGAATCAATGGAAAAGAGAACGTGCTGCTCCTTCATTTATGCTGGATGATTTCAATGTTGATCCAAGAAGCTGGTGTCGTTTCCCTATTTTAAATGGTGGATTTAAAAGGGTATAGGTTGGTTGGGTTGTAATCAAAAATAATCACTAAATTTATTTTAATCACATTTTTGATATTTGTTTAAATTAGGTTTAAACAAAAAAAACATCTCGACAAAATTTTGTGTCGAGACGTTTTTAAAATTGCTATATAAAAATGGTTTGTTGGATTTTTACCCGTAAAAGTCTGCTATTTTCGCCAAGCCTTTGGGATTTAGAATAATGATTTTTTTACCTTCAGTGGCAATGAGTTGTTCAACTTTAAATTCTGCCAATAGCCGGATGACGGTTTCTGTGGCGGTTCCAACAATGTTGGCTAAATCTTCTCTGGACAAGGCAATATCAATCATTTGGCTGCCACTGGTTTCCATGCTGTAGGTTTCTTTTAAGAGCAATAACGTCGTTGCTAAGCGTTCACGCACAGATTTTTGAGCCAGGTTGATTATTTTACTTTCTAGTATTCCCATTTCATGACAAACAGATTTCATAAGTTTTTTCACAAATTGATGGTCTTCCAAAAAAACTTTCATGAAATCAGCTTTGGGCACAAAACAAATTTTAGCATCTTCCAAAGCCATGGCTGAGGCTGCGTATAATTCTTCACTCAATAAAGCCCTGTAACCAAGAAAATCTCCGGGTTTTCCGAAGTTGATGATTTGTTCTTTGCCTTGGGAGCCATCTTTGTAAATTTTTATTTTTCCCTCATTCACACAAAATAAACCTAAAGGGCGCGTGCCTTCATAAAAAATGACCTGTCCTTTTTTATATTTTGTACAGGTTTTGTTTTCGGAAATAGTGCAAAGATGGTCGTCAGAAAGGTCTTTAAATAATGAATTGTTTCGGCTATGACACTCCTCGCAGGAAACGGATTCTACTTTTTTTAGCATAATGTTAGACGTTAAAGATTTAAAAGAAATGTTTAAGAAAATCGATTGAAAAACTGATTTAAAATAGATGACACAAAGTAGCTTATTATTTGATTCATGTCAAGAATTAACTTTATTTTTTTATATTAAATATTGAAATTTATTTGTCAAGATATTGAAGACTTAAAACTTTATTATTTGATAGTTTACTGTTATTTTTACCAATTGAACAACTAAAAATGCTATGCCAGTAACAAAAGAATTATTTAAAGCACACGTTTCTAAAATTGAAAACCAAGCGGATTACCAAAAACCAATTGCTTTTGCTTTAGGAATTAGAAGAAGCAAAGAGGGGAAAACCTTGGATGTTTTTTACCCACACATCAATTATAATTCAGCTTTTGGTACTGCTGCATTATTGTTAGAAGCTACTGGATATAAAAGCAATGCGAATGGGTTTTCGGTAGTGAGTAAAGCACAATTGGCACAGGTTTTTGATAATTTTAAAGCCTTTCACGATGAAATTGATAGTCATCCAAACGTTGTAGTGGTTAAAAATTTATTGGATGCTCCAGCGGTAAACCATGCATATTATAAAGTTGACGTAGTTGCTTATTTCTTTTTCGAGAATGAATCGGCAGTTTCATCGGCTGAAGAAGGGTATTTCAAATTGCAATGTTTGTCTCAGTTGTTGGTAAAACCTCATCACATCAAACTTGATGGTGTTTTTGGGAAATTAAACAACATTGCATGGTCCAA
>CALPQG020000048.1 GCA_943325655.2 Bifidobacterium breve
ACCAACATGATGGTGGTGGCTGTTCTTGGGTCTATGGTTAAGGTTTGTGAAGCCAAAGTTCCGTTTGCTGTTGCTGCCATCAAGGCTACTACGTCAGACGTAATTCTTGGAAATACCACCTCTGTTTCTGGATCTCCCATGCGCGCGTTGTATTCAATCACATAAGGATCATACCCCACTTTTATTAATCCAACAAAAATAAACCCTACATATTTTATTCCTTCTGCTTTCAAACCATTGACCGTTGGAATGATGATGCGTGCTTCCACTTTGTCCATAAATACCTTGTCAGCAAATGGCACTGGAGAAATTGCGCCCATGCCGCCGGTGTTTGGACCTGTATCGCCTTCACCAATTCTTTTGTAATCTTTGGCTACCGGAAGTATTTTATATGTATCACCATCTGACAACACAAAACAGGAGGCTTCAATGCCCGTTAAAAATTGTTCTACCACCACGCGTGAACTTGCATCTCCGAACATGCTGTTGGCAAGCATGTCTACCAACGTGTCTTTGGCGGTTTTCAAATCTTCGGCTATAATTACACCTTTTCCAGCGGCCAAGCCATCAGCTTTGAGTACGATAGGAAGGGTATGTGTGTCAAGATATGCCAGACCTTCTTGTAAAGTGTCTTTGGTAAAAGTGCGGTAGGAAGCCGTTGGGATATTGTATTTCTCCATAAAGTTTTTAGAAAAATCTTTACTTCCTTCCAGTTGTGCGCCTATTTTGTCAGGGCCAACCATGCCTATCTTGCTTAATTGTTCATTCGCCAAAAAGTAATCTTTAATACCTTCAACCAAAGGTACTTCAGGACCAACAATGATGAGGTCAATGTTTTTTTCAAGGGCAAATTCGCCTAATTTTTCAAAGTCAGAAACGCCAATATGCACGATTTCTGCTACTTCTTTCATTCCAGGATTTCCTGGGGCAACATACAATTTGGTCAACAAAGGACTTTGTGCCAATTTCCAACTTATGGCGTGTTCTCGCCCACCGGATCCAATTACAAGAATGTTCATATTCGTTTTTTGTGTACTGAGTACAGGGTACAGCGTACAGGGTTTATTGATTAAATGGATTTGAGATTATTATATGTTTCATCTCAATGATACACCTATATGGTTTTCTACTTTATCTATTCTTAAATACAGTCTATAAATTTTTCTGTACTCAAGACTCAGTACGCTGTACCTAAATATAGTCTACACAATCTTTTCTGGCTTTTACATCGGCCACAAAATCTTTTACTTTTTGTTCTTCGTCTTTTTTACAAATCATAATCACATCATCATATTCAGCGACGATATAACCATCTAATCCTTGCACTACGACTAATTTATTTTTGGGAGTTTTGATAATACTATTGGTAGTATTATACGTCATGATGTTGCCATCAAGCACATTGTTTTCTCCATTTTTCTCCTGGGATTCAAACAAGGATTTCCATGTTCCTAAATCTGACCAGCCAAATTCACATAACAATACATGCACATTGTCGGCCTTTTCCATGATGCCAAAATCTATGGAAATATTGGTACACTGGCTATAAGCGGTATTGATATAATCTGTTTCTGCGGAGGAATAATACGTTTCTTTGCCTTTTTCAAATATCAAAGACAACTCAGGAAGAAACTGTTTGATTTTTTTAGTGATGCTTTGCACATTCCATACAAAAATACCTGCATTCCACACAAAATCACCACTTTCTAAGAAAGTTTTGGCCATTTCAAGTTGAGGTTTTTCTGTAAATGTTTTTACTTTGTGAATTGGACCACTCCCTTCTTTGTATTGAATGTAACCATATCCTGTATCCGGACGACTTGGGGTAATGCCAAGTGTAATCAGGATATCTTTGTTTTGCGTTTCTTCTAATGCCGTTAAGATTACATTTTCAAAAACCTGTTCCTTCATAATAATATGGTCGGAAGGAGAAACTACAATATTGGCTGCTGGATTTTTGGCTTGAATTTTATAACAAGCATAAGCGACACAAGGGGCGGTATTTCTACCTATAGGTTCTAACAATACTTGATCGTCATTTAAAAAAGGCAATTGCTTTTTGACAAGATCTTTGTAATCTTTGTTGGTGACGATATAAATGTTTTCGGGAGGACAAACATTGGTGAACCGTTCAGCAGTTTGTTGCAATAAAGTTTTGCCTACTCCTAATACATCATGGAATTGTTTTGGAGATTTGGTTCTGCTAAATGGCCAGAACCGGCTTCCAATTCCACCCGCCATGATTACTACGTAATTGTTGTTGTTGGTCATTTTTTTTTTTTTTAGTACAGGGTACTGAGTACCGAGTATTGAGTAGGAAAAGAAACCGTCTCTGTACACAGTACTCAGTACGCTGTACCTTATACAATTCCTTCTTTAATTAAATCATGTAAGTGCAAAAATCCATACATGGCTCCATCATTTAGAACGATGAGTTGTGTGATGTTATTATCTTGCATCAGGTTGAGTGCCGCTACGGCATATTCCGATTTTTCAATTGTTTTTGGAGTGACAGACATGATATCAGCAGCCGTTAAGCCTGCAATATTATCAAATTTATTAAGCATTCTTCTTAAATCTCCATCAGTCACTATGCCTGCCAAAGTGCTGTCTGTATTTAAAACAGCCGTAGCACCTAATCGTAGGCTAGTCATTTCTAAAATTACATCTTTCAGTTTGGTATTTAAAAGAACAGTAGGGATTTTATTTTTAACGCACACATCATCTACCAATAAATAGAGTTGTTTTCCTAAACTTCCTCCTGGATGGTATTTGGCAAAATCTTCGCCAGTAAAATTTCTGGCTTCGATTAAACATACAGCCAGGGCATCTCCTAATGCAAGTGCTGCAGTGGTACTTGTGGTTGGTGCCAGGTCATTTGGACACGCTTCTTTATCAACCGTTGCATTGAGAACGTAATCCGCTTGTTCGGCCAAATATGAATTTGTATTTCCAACCAACGCAATCAGTTTGTTTCCAGCACGTTTGAGTAAAGGTGTCAAAACTTTGATTTCAGGCGTGTTGCCACTTTTAGACAAACAGATGACAATGTCTTCGGGTTGTATCATTCCTAAATCGCCATGAATGGCGTCTGCAGCGTGCATAAACAGTGATGGCGTGCCAGTAGAATTTAAGGTTGCCACTATCTTATTCCCAATGATAGCACTTTTCCCAATTCCAGTCACAACAACCCTTCCTTTTGAGGATAATATTGCTTTGACAGCGCTCTCAAAATCAATATTTATCATTTCAGAGATTTTTATCAACGCTTCAGCTTCAAGATTTAGTACATACCTTGCAATTGTTAATAAATTTTTAGCTACATTCATATTAATATTTTAAAACACGACCCATTACACATATTGTTTGAGTTTGCAAATATATTAAACTTAAAGTATTTAATTTTATTAATCGAAAAAATCAAATGTTCATAGCTGAAGAAATTGACATTAAGACAACATTGAAAAAAATTTTTGGATTCGACTCTTTTCGTGGAGCTCAAGAGCAAATTGTCAAAAGTATTTTAAGTGGTAAAAATACTTTTGTCATCATGCCTACCGGTGCAGGCAAATCTTTGTGTTACCAATTGCCTGCAATAGTGCAAGAAGGAACTGCCATAGTCATTTCTCCATTGATTGCCTTGATGAAAAATCAAGTAGATCAATTAAACGCCCTTGGCGTAAATGCACAATTTCTGAACTCTACCCTCAATAAAACAGAGATGAATAGGGTGAAAAAAGAAGTGCTTAACGGAGAAGTGAAATTACTATACGTTGCACCAGAATCGCTTAACAAAGAAGAAAACATTGAGTTTTTACGCAAAGCCAAAATTTCTTTTGTTGCCATTGATGAAGCACACTGTATTTCTGAATGGGGACACGACTTTAGACCAGAATACCGTCGTATCAAAGCCATTATTCACGAAGTGGGCAATTTGCCCATTATTGCCTTAACAGCTACTGCTACTCCAAAAGTACAAGTAGATATTCAACGCAATTTGGACATGGAAGAAGCGGCTTTGTTTAAAACTTCATTCAATAGAAAAAATTTATTTTACCAGATAGTTCCTAAAAACGATCCTAACAAACAAGTTATCCGTTTTGTTAAATCTCAAAAAGCGAAAGCCGGAATTGTATATTGTCTGAGCCGTAAAAAGGTGGAAGAAATTGCAGACCTATTGGTGGTAAATGGGGTGAAAGCTTTGCCTTACCACGCAGGATTGGATTCTAGTATCAGGATTGCAAACCAAGATGCATTCTTAAAAGAAGATTGTGAAGTGATTGTTGCCACCATTGCTTTTGGGATGGGGATTGACAAACCAGATGTGAGGTTTGTAGTGCATTACGACACACCAAAATCTTTGGAAGGCTACTATCAGGAAACTGGTCGTGGAGGAAGAGATGGGATTGATGGACAATGTTTGATGTTGTACAGCATGGACGATATTATCAAATTAGAGAAATTTAACAAAGATAAAACCGTCAATGAGCGCGACAATGCAAAACATTTATTGTACGAAATGGCCTCATACGCAGAGTCTAACATCTGTCGTCGAAAATTACTTTTACATTATTTTGGAGAATATTTGGAAAAAGACTGCGGATTTTGCGATAATTGTAAAAAACCTAAAGTTAACTTCGAAGGAATGGAAGATGTTTTACTAATTCTTAATACCGTTGTGAATACGGAACAACGTTTTGCAACCGATCATATTATTAATGTAATCAGAGGGAAGGAAACGGAATACATCACTAGCTATAACCATGACGAATTGGAAGAATTTGGTGAAGGCGATGATCAAGATGAAGCATATTGGGAATCGGCTATCAAACAAATCACTATTCAGGAGTTTTTAACCAAAGACGTAGATAATAACAGTGCATTAAAAATTACTAAAAAGGGGTTAGATTTTATCAAAAAACCTTATTCAATTACACTTTCAAAAGTGGTTACTCCTGATGTAAGCGAAGAAATTGTTGATGCAGGAGCCAATGTAAGTGCATATGATGAGGTACTGTTTAGTCTACTTAAAAATTTACGAAAAAAAGTAGCGAAAGAAAAGAACCTTCCTCCTTACGTAATTTTTCAGGATCCTTCTTTGGAAGAGATGTCGACTTCATACCCCACTTCTGCGGATGAATTGGCCAATATTCAGGGTGTTGGAATGGGTAAAGTGCAGAAATTCGGAAAGCAATTCCTGGAGGTGATTACCAAATATGTTGCTGAAAATGATATCATTACTGCTAAAGATGTAGTGGTAAAACAAGCGGCCAATAAATCAAAAATTAAAATCTTTATCATTCAACAAATTGACCGTAAAGTTGAACTAGAAGAAATTTGCGAAACCAAAGACATTAGCCCGGATAATTTATTGACAGAAATCGAACACATTTGTTTTTCTGGCACTAAGCTTAACTTGGATTATTATATTGACAAAAACATTGATTACGATAAACAAGATGCCATTCTTGAATTCTTTATGACCGCTGAATCTGATGATATCGCTACGGCCATGAAGACTTTAGGTCCTGATTATACAGAAGAAGAATGCCGTATCATGCGTATCAAATTTATGTCTGATGTAGCGAATTAGTTTGTTTGATACAAAGTGCCAAGTATTAGGTGCAAAGTTAAAAAGGGTGTTGGAGAATTTCTCCAACACCTTTTTAATTGACCAGCTTTCAGCCTATTTTACTACCTCTTTTTCTTTTTTTCAAATTGTTTGTTATAAATTGCACAGAAATAAGTAAAGCTTTTTATACGTTTATTCTTGCAGATGAAAAACAGATTTCTCCCAGCCGAATGGCATCCACAAAGTGCCATACAATTGACTTGGCCACATGAAAATACCGATTGGGTTGATAGCTTAGACGAAGTGATTGTTTGTTTTAGCAACTTGGTAAAACTGATTGCTTCGCACCAAAAAGTGCTTATTGTTTGTCCGAGCAAAGAAATCGTGCTTCCTCATATTCTTGACGCCAATTTAAACAACGTAATTTTCTCCGAAATACCTTCTAACGATACCTGGGCTCGAGACCATGGTGGAATCACTGTTATAGAAAATGGGAAAGCCAAAATTCTTGACTTCAGGTTTAACGGTTGGGGATTAAAGTTTGCCGCTAATTTTGACAACCAAATCACGTCTCAACTTTTTCAAAAAGGTGTTTTTGGAAAGGAGACCATTTATGAAAACCAATTAGGCTTTGCCCTTGAAGGTGGAGGTATAGAATCAGACGGTAAAGGAACCATCCTTACTACTTCTCATTGCCTTTTGTCGCCCAATAGAAATGGGCATTTGACCAAACAGGAAATTGAAAAATATTTGCTGAATGTTTTTAATGCCTCAAGAATTTTATGGTTAAATCATGGCTATTTGGCTGGTGACGATACCGATTCACATATCGACACCCTGGCAAGATTGTGCAATGAAACCACCATCGCTTATGTAAAATGTACCGATGAAACGGATGAGCATTACGCTGCACTGAAAGCGATGGAGAATGAACTCAAAGCATTCAAAACTACCGCCGGCAATTCATACCAATTAGTCGCTTTACCAATGGCCGACCCGGTGTATGATGAAGATGATGTTGAATACCGATTACCCGCTACTTATGCCAATTTTTTAATCACCAATGAAATGGTCTTAATGCCAATATACCATTCACCAAAAGACAAAGAAGCCATAAAAATAATGGAAGCAATATTTCCTGATAAAAAAGTGGTTGGGGTCAATTGTATTTCATTAATCAAGCAACATGGTTCCCTGCATTGTGTGACGATGCAATATCCAGTCGAAGTAATTTTTAATGCTTAATTTTAAATTTTTAATTAATTTTTATCAATGGAATTAGCCAACCAACATTTATTGATTTCCATCAAAGAAATCATTATCAGCGCAAGGAAACGTGTTTTTCGAATGGCAAATACTGCCTTGTTGGAGACATATTGGGAAATTGGTAAACTCATTGTGGAAGACGAACAGCAGGGGAATGCCAAAGCCGAATACGGAAAAGGAATCCTCAAAAACTTAGCTACCCAACTTACTCTTGAATTTGGGTCAGGGTTTGATGAACGTAACTTAAACAATATGAGGGCTTTTTACAAGGCCTTTCCAATTTGGTACGCAATGCGTACCAAATTGAGTTGGACGCATTACAGGTTAATTTGTCGTCTTGATAATGAACATAAAAGAAACTATTATTTAAACGAGAGCATTGCTGGTAATTGGAATAGTAGAGAACTTCAGAGACAAATAAATTCACTGGCTTATGAACGGGTGGTTAAACATATACCAACAAGTAATGAATCTTCACCAAACCTTAGTATTGAAAATCTAATCAAAGACCCTTATGTTTTTGAATTTTTAGGGCTAAAGACAGATGAAAAGAATTCAGAGTTTAGTATTGAAACTTCCATTCTCAATCATTTGCAAAAGTTTTTACTTGAATTTGGAAAAGGCTTTGCTTTTGTAGCCCGCCAACAACATATTGTAACAGACACTTCTGATTTTTATATTGATTTGGTGTTTTACAATTATATCCTAAAATGTTTTGTAATTATAGAGTTGAAAACCGAAGCGATGACGCATCAGGATATCGGGCAATTGGATATGTATGTTCGAATGTACGACGACCTAAAACGAAACGAAGGAGATAATCCAACGATTGGTCTATTACTATGTTCAGAAAAAGATGAAGCGATTGTTAAATATTCTGTCTTAAATGATAAGAACAATCTTTTCTCAAGCAAATACATGTTATATTTACCTAAGGAAGAAGCGCTCAAACAACTATTAGAAGAAGATAGGTTAAGGTTTGAATTGGATGCATCATTAAAAAAATAATAGAGAAAGAATTAATAGTAAGATGGCAAAATCGAACCTCAAAGTTGGAATTATACAACAAAGCAATACGGACAATAGTCAAAACAACATTGACAAATTATTGGCGAAAATCAAAGACCTGGCTGCAAAAGGAGCGGAGCTGATTGTATTGCAGGAATTGCACAATGGTTTGTATTTTTGCCAAACCGAAAATGTGAATGTCTTTGAGCAAGCCGAAACTATTCCGGGTCCATCCACGGAGATTTTTGGGAAAGCAGCCAAGGAAAATAACGTTGTGCTGGTAACTTCTTTGTTTGAAAAACGTGCCGCAGGCTTGTACCATAACACGGCCGTAGTGTTTGAAAAAGATGGTTCAATTGCTGGAAAATACAGAAAAATGCATATCCCTGACGATCCTGCTTATTATGAAAAGTTTTATTTTACCCCTGGAGATTTAGGGTTTGAACCCATAGCCACCAGTGTAGGCAAACTAGGCGTATTGGTTTGCTGGGACCAATGGTATCCTGAAGCGGCAAGGTTAATGGCATTGAAAGGCGCTGATATTTTAATTTATCCCACCGCGATTGGTTGGGAAAGCAGTGATGCGGATGACGAAAAAAGCCGCCAGCAAAATGCCTGGATCATTGCTCAAAGAGCACACGCCGTGGCCAATGGCTTGCCGGTAATTAGTGTCAACAGGGTAGGTCACGAAGCAGATCCATCTGCACAAACCAATGGCATTCAATTTTGGGGGAATTCTTTTGTGGCAGGTCCTCAAGGAGAGTTGATTTACACTTCATCCTCAGACCAAGAAGAAGAAGTGGTTGTTGAAATTGATTTGGAAAGAAGTGAAAATGTACGCCGTTGGTGGCCATTTTTAAGAGACAGAAGAATTGATGCCTACGGCGAAATTGTGAAAAGGTATATAGACTAATAGCAGCCCCGCTCGTCCGCGTCAAATGTTGGCCTTATTGCTAGTTCACGTATCGGCGTGGACCAACTGTTGGTATAAGGTAAAATGCTCGATATTTATAGTTGCCACTAACAATAATGTATGCGCATCACAAAATAACCATTATGAACCTTGTTTCATGATGGTTATTTTTTGCTTTATGAATTTTATCAATCAGGAATTTCAACTATTGATACAATAAAATTCAGTCCTATAAGTCATTTATTTATTTTTAGTATATGTCAAATACGATTTTTTTTATTTCAAAACACTTTAATTATTGTTTCGAATTCTTTTTTATTTTTAATTTTATTAATATTGAAAGTTTTTATGGTGTTTTATGGTTACTTATGGTTTCGAAGTAGAATGTAAGTAAACCGGGTTAACATTTAAAACGTTATGTTCATGAAAAAATCTATATTCCTACGAATTGGTACAGCAGTATTGGCTTTACTATTCATTTCAACCATTACATCTGCAACTACTTACCAAAAATCATTATGGGTATGGAACACCACCGATGTGATAGGAGTAACTATTGAAGAAAACAGGTTGTTGAATGAATGTAATGCGAGTTCAATCACTGATTTGTACTTATACCTTCAGTCAGGAACAGTTACAACAAATCAGGTGGCTTTTCAAAATTTCATTGAAAAATGTACTTGTAAAAATATTCGTGTGTGGGGAATGGATGGTTGGAGAGGATATTTTTCTGACCAATGTGGTCCGGGAGGATTTTATAAAGTAATCAATACGGTAATTTCTTATAACAGTAAAAGTACTGCCAAACAACAATTTTTCGGTTTTGCCGGTGACAATGAATTTGTTTACCAGGACGCATCAGGAGATTGTGTTTCTCCTTCTAAATCCGATGCTTTTCATTATGGGAGTACTGACGCAGGCCTAAGCAAAACGGCAGGTTCAGGCTTCTGGAAATCAACAGCCCAACAAGACAGGGACAGTTTGTGTACTGATTGGGTAAAACAAAGTCACGATGCCGCATTTTTATGTCACCAAGCTGGTCTTCAATACAGTATTGCAGTATATGGTTGGATTACTGGGACAAGTTATTCTCATGCCTCAATGGGATTCCAAAATACCCCTCTTTATGCTTATTATAAAGGTGAAAAAAAAGAATTGTACAAAGCTTTAATGGATTATGTAGATGAATATGTCATCATGTCGTACCATACCAATGTGGCGAATAAAGTAGCCTTGATGTGTAAAGATCCGCTGTCGTATGCCAATACACTTCCTGCAGCAACAAGACCAAGAATATTGTCGGCTATTGAAACATTTTGTGGCGTAGATCAATATGTATCTTATTGTGATACTCCTCCCCAGAACAATAAATCATCGGCCAATTATGGTATCAGCCAACATATTTCTTACCTCGGGGGCAATGAGTCTTATTCGGGAGTGGGTATTCATGATTGGGTGGGTTGGAAAGATTTAAGCCCAGCTTCATCCAATACAGCAAATATTACTTGTGTTAGTGGTATTGAAGCTGTTTTGTCTTTATCAGAAATACAATTAACTCCAAATCCCGCTACCAATCAAGTGGAACTAACGGTAGGCAATCTTTTTGAAGCAGTAACTATTACTGTTATTGGAATGAATGGAGTAACGCAAATCGTGACCCAAATCCCTGCTAATTCAGTTGGAAAACTTCATTCTACGATTGATGTGGCGAACTTATCGTCAGGATTGTATTTGTTGAAACTAAGTGGCAATTTTAATGACAAAACCATCAAATTTATGAAGCACTAAAATTGATTTTAGAAAGCTTTAATTTTCAAAAAATGACTTCAAGCTACCTTAATTGATGTAGTTTGAAGTTTTTTTGTTAAAAAATTGGTCTTTAATGTATTGATATTCAAACGATTTTTTTTAATATTTCACGATATAGATAAGTCACAGAGGAAATAAGGAAACATTGGCTCACACGATTTTTATGGGGACTAAGGAATTGATGGTTCTATATGATTTGTTGCAGGTTGATATAATTTGAACTCATCAATAGTTAAAAACTTTAGGGTCATTTTTAAGGTATAAACATTGTTTTTAGAATTTTTAGGGCGATAA
>CALPQG020000049.1 GCA_943325655.2 Bifidobacterium breve
GTACAGGGTACAGGGTACAGAGTACAGGGTACAGAGTACAGAGTACAGGGATATGTTATTTGCTTGAAATTTTAAGCGGATGACAGTAATTTAAAATTCAATACCCAACACGAATTAAACTGATTTTTTCTTTTTCACCCCTACCCTTCTTTCGAGAGCCAATTCATGTGCTTTGTTGTAATATTCACCCAACACTTCCCAATCAAATAATTCAGAAGAGTTCTCCACTATATTACGTTGCTTGATACGTTCTTTTCTAGTCAATTTTACAAAAGCCAACATTTCATTTGCCAATTCTTCAGCAGCTTCATGAAAGTTTTGAGTACGCCTGTTGATGACATAAATCCCTCTTGCATCATGGTCAGGAATGGTATTGATGACATAATCCCCAAATCCAGACAAATCACTGGTAATGGCAGGAACACCACTGGCGATAGCTTCAAGTGGTGTGTAACCCCAAGGCTCATAATAAGAAGGGAAAACACCCAAGTGACAACCTCTTACAAACTGCCCATATTCCATCCCAAACAATGGATTGGAAGGAGAAATAAAGTCGGGATGGTAAACTACTTTTACCTTGTCATATTCATTGTTAAGCAAATTAGTCGTTTGTAAAAAATTCAATATTTCATCTGTACCACCATGTACCAAATCATGGGTTACCACTGAAGGTTTATTTTCATCTTTCCAGCTCTGTAATGTTCTACGGAGTCTAAGTTTCCAATATTCTTCCACAAAACTATTCAAGTCGGGCAGTTGCTGTTCAGGAGCTCCAGCCGCAGCGTAAAACAATTTTTCACCTATTTGTTTTTCAATCGCAGTACAGGCACTTCTAATTTCTTCCAGCATTGCCCTTGATTGTAAGGCCTGTGAATTGATGGAATAACAAGGTTGTTTGGTAATAAAAAACATCACTACCGTTTGGTCAATTCCCTCGCACTGCATTTTATAATTTAAGCGGGCAAGTGCTTCTATGGTCACATCAAAGCCTTTGTTCCTGTATTCAAACCTTCCAGAAGTAAAGAAATAAAGTGTTTTATCTAAGTCAAAGGAATAGTTATGGAAGAAATGCCCCATCACAAATTGATGGATTTTATTTTTATAGTCTTTGTGTAAATTTTGAAATTCATGCAAAGCCACAAAGCGATGAATATTGATCCCATTAGGCAAAATCAAATCTGGATTTCTTCCCAACAACACCAAACATTCGCGTGCAGTCACCTCACTTACAGTAGTAAATACATGTGCCCCGTGAGCGGCCGCACGTTCTATTTTAGCCTGTGGTTCAACATTATAATTTTTAGCTGCACTTTCCCAATCTGCGAAAGCCAGGTTATCATAAAAATGAGCATCATTCATCGCCAAATACCTTCCCAGCAAGGTAGCATGGGTTGTAAATACAATATTTACATGGACATTTTCTCGTCTCAAATCAGGAATTGCAGAACCAACCATCCATTCATGAAAATGAGCCACGATTGGTTTTAAGGTAACTTCCGGAGATGCCAAAGCTTTGAAAAACTCCTTTACTACAAAACCAAATCCCATTACCTGATCCAACAAAGGGTCATATCCTGTATGAGAAATGCCATGGTGTTCCCAATAAAAAAATTTAATATCAACAAGTTTTTGGTAGATAGAATAAAAATTTATCAACACTACTTTAGGACGACCAGTAACCAACCAACGCCCATAGTATACTTCTATACCGGCTTCTCTTAATTTCAACGCGGCTTTTCCAAATTCATCGTCGTACTCTTTTGCTGGTTCAAATTCAGCCGGCATTTTATTGTGTAAATATGGGCCAAGCAAACAATAATTTTCGCCCCATTTTTCAGTCATCGTCGGCGCCTTAGAACGAATAACCGTATAAATCCCCCCTACCTGATTACAAACTTCCCATGCTACTTCAACCAACAAGGCGTTTATATTATTTTCTTGATCTGCCATATTTAAATATTTTTATTGAATATGTATACTTCGTATTTACATTAAAAATAAAAACCGTTTGACCCTATACGCTTCAAAAAAGGATATAGTTAAATTTTAAAGGTATTAAATCCAATAAATCTAAATAAAAATTTGACACAAATTAAATTATAGCAAGCAAGGATTTTACTATAATTTGATAATTACCTACAAATCAATCAAAAAAAAAATGGTTTCTGAAAATAATTAATTTTTCTTTAGCATTAATAATCAAAAAAAAATCCTAAGACAGTTGTTTATTTTTTAAATAATAGTCATTTTTGTAACATTCGAGTAATGATTTCACATTACGCTAATGACATGCAGGTATGATAAGACAGTTTTTAATAATTTTATTGGTATTTATTTCTTCAATAGCCATCTCAGATGCTGCAATCTTATCTATTTCAGGCGTTTATCAAGGTAAAAACTTATACATTCAAAACCCTCCGCTTTCTGAAAATGAATTTTGCACACAGGAAGTATATGTCAATGACGTAAAAATCATGTCGCATGTATTGACAAGTGCTTATGAAATAGATTTGTCTCACCTTAAAATGGATGAACCAGTAACCATAAAAATTTTACACCGAGACGATTGCAAACCTAAAATCCTAAATCCTCAGGTTTTAAAAGTCAACAGTACTTTTCAATTTACTTCTTTTGTGATTGATGAAAGAAAATTGGCATGGTCAACCAAAGGAGAAAAAGTAGGGGGAAAAATGTATGTAGAGCACTTTTTAAACAATGCATGGGTAGTGGTTAAAGACATTTCTTGTCATGGTTCCATTACCTTAAACAATTATGAGGTGGAAGAAAGCCACCACTCTAGCACCAATAAGTATAGAATTAAATTTTTAGAGAAAGACGGGCAAGCGTTTTATTCTAAAGTAATCGAATTTACTTCTTCTAAACAACCTGTAACATTTTCCCCAAAAAGAGTTTCTACCAGCGTCTACTTATCTCGAAATGTTCCCTATGAAGTAATTGACTCTTATGGCAATAGTGTTAAAAAAGGTAGCGGAAAAGAAATTGAAATGAGTTCGATGAAACAAGGCGTTTACTACCTTTACTTTGACAACAGGACAGAAAAAGTGCTCAAAAAATAAACACTTTTAGTGGTGTATATTCGGTTTTAAGCTAAATTTAGTGATGCGTTTTTTGTGTTGAGTGCTGCGTTAAAAACTGTTCTAAGCACAACTTACACTCAATACTCACCACTTAACACTCCATCAATGTCTACATTCAACCACCTTCATTGTCATACCCAATTTTCACTTCTTGACGGTGCGGCCAACATTGGCGACATGATCAAAAAAGCCAAAGAAGACAATATGCGTGGCATCGCGATGACCGATCATGGCAATATGTTTGGTGCGTTTCAATTTGTGGCTGAAGCCAATAAAGCAGGAATTAAACCCATCGTTGGTTGTGAATTTTATTTGGTAAACGACCGCCACAAAAGACAATTTACCAAAGAAGACAAAGATGTTAGAAGGCACCAATTATTTTTAGCCAAAAACGAAGAAGGGTATAAAAACCTGGCCAAAATGTGCTCTTTGGGATTCATAGAAGGCATGTATGGCAAATACCCTCGCATTGACAAGGAACTGGTTTTAAAATACCACAAAGGATTAATTGCCACCACTTGTTGCCTTGGCGCTGAAGTACCTCAAACCATTTTAAAAAAAGGAGAAGACGAAGGTGAAAAAGCCTTTAAATGGTGGCTCGATTTATTTGGAGACGATTATTATGTTGAAATCCAAAGGCATTCCATTCCCGAACAACAAATCGTGAACGACGTTTTATTAAAATTTGCAAAAAAATACAACGTTAAAGTAATCGCTTCTAATGATTCTCACTACGTGAATCAGGAAGATGCCAATGCGCATGACATTCTGCTTTGTATCAACACTGGCGAAAAGCAGAGTACTCCTACCATGAAAGACTTCAATGACGACGATGGTAGCGGTTTTAAAGGCAAGCGTTTTGCGTTTTACAACGATCAATTTTATTTTAAAAAAACGGAGGAGATGAGTAATCTTTTCCATGACCTGCCACAAGCGATTGACAATACCAATGAAATTGTAGACAAAGTCACCGAACTCAAACTCAAAAAAGACATTCTTCTTCCCAACTTCCCAGTACCTGAAGAATTTAAAATACATACCTCATCAGAATTCCATAAAACCACAGAGCTGGTTCCTGACGTACTGAACCAATGGGAATTCCTCAAACACTTGACTTTTGAAGGCGCAAGAAAACGCTACCAGGAAATCACTCCTGAAATAGAAGAACGTATCAACTTCGAGCTTTTCACCATCAAAACCATGGGATTTGCGGGATACTTCCTGATTGTAATGGACTTTATCCAGGCTGGACGCGACATCGGTGTTTTCATCGGACCAGGTCGTGGTTCGGCCGCTGGTTCGGTGGTGGCTTATTGTATACAAATCACCAACATCGACCCCATCAAATACAACCTGCTTTTTGAAAGATTCCTAAATCCCGACCGTAAGTCAATGCCCGATATTGATACGGACTTTGACGATGAGGGTCGCCAAAAGGTAATTGATTATGTGGTTCAAAAATACGGCAAAAACCAGGTAGCACAAATCATTACTTATGGCACCATGGCAGCCAAAATGAGTATCAAAGATGTGTCTCGTGTGATGGAATTGCCTTTGCAAGAAGCCAACATCTTGGCCAAACTGGTGCCTGACAAACCTGGAATTTCCCTTAACCGTGTACTTACTGCGCCTATGGAAGGTGCCAAAAGCTTAAAAGAAACAGAAGGGCTACAAGCCGAAGACCTTGACAATGTAAAACAACTTCGGGAAATTTTAGGAGGTACCGATTTACGTGCAAAGGTCCTCAAAGAAGCATTAATATTAGAAGGCTCTGTTCGTGGCACCGGCATCCATGCTGCCGGAATTATCATTGCACCTTCTGATTTAACAGACCTTATTCCTGTGGCAGTGGCCAAAGATTCGGACTTGTTGGTTACCCAATTTGAAGGTAAAATCATTGAAGACGCGGGGGTAATTAAAATGGACTTTTTGGGATTAAAAACCCTTACCATTATCCGTGATACCCTAGGCATGATTAAGAAAAATCATGGCGTGGACATCATCATCGATGATGTAGATTTAGAAGACGAAAAAACATACGAATTATACCAAAGAGGAGAAACAAACGCTACGTTTCAGTTTGAATCTGCAGGGATGCAAAAACACCTTAAAGACCTCAAGCCCGATAAGTTTGCCGATTTAATTGCCATGAATGCACTTTATCGCCCAGGTCCGATAGAGTATATTCCTAACTATATCAACCGTAAACATGGACGAGAAGAAATCATCTTTGACTTGCCGGAGATGGAAGAATACCTTGGCGAAAGTTATGGGATTACGGTTTACCAAGAACAGGTAATGCTTTTGTCGCAAAAAATTGGAGGCTTCACCAAAGGAGATGCCGATGTTTTGCGTAAAGCCATGGGTAAAAAAGACCGTTACACACTCGATAAAATGAAACCTAAATTCATTGAGGGTGCAATGGAAAAAGGTCATCCAGCGGATAAACTGGAAAAAATATGGCTCGACTGGGAAGCATTTGCCCAATATGCTTTTAATAAATCACACTCTACGTGTTACGCTTTTGTAGCCTACCAAACCGCTTGGCTGAAAGCGCATTACCCTGGAGAATACATGGCTTCGGTGCTCACGCACAACCAAAGCAACATGGACAAAGCTACCTTTTTCCTGGATGAATGTAAACGCGCCAACATTACTGTATTAGGGCCGGATGTCAATGAAAGTGGGAGATTTTTTGATGTAAACAAAGCCGGAGAAATCAGGTTTGGATTAGGGGCCATCAAAGGTACAGGAGATGCAGCTGTAGATGCGGTCATCAAAGAACGTGAAGAAAATGGACCATATACAGACATCTATGATTTTGCAAAAAGGGTAAACCTGAGAACAGTCAACAAAAAAACATTTGAAAGTTTTGCCCAGGGTGGTGCTTTTGATTGTTTTGAAGACATACACCGTGCGCAATATATGGTAGTGAATGAGGTAGAATCTACCCCATTTATAGAACGGATAATACGCTACGGCAACTCCTTTCAGGAAAACAAAAATGCTGCTCAAAACTCTTTGTTTGGAAGCATGAGCAGTGCCATGGATATTGCCCAACCTAAACCAACTCCTTGTGAACCTTGGGACAATTTGGTAAGGCTAAAAATTGAAAAGGATTTGATTGGTCTCTATTTATCAGGCCATCCTTTGGACCAGTACCGCATGGAATTAGAGAATTTCTGTACGGATACCCTTGACAATATTTTGGTCGACCCACGTTACCAAAACAAAGACGTTTGTGTGGGCGGTATAATTACCAACATGAGCCTTGGCAAAACACAAAGGGGAGATACATTTGCCAGATTTACGCTCGAAGATTACAATGGGAATATAGAAATGGCCATATTCTCCAAAGATTACATCAATTTTGCACCATTTATTTCAGCAGGTAACTTTCTATATATCAATGGAAAGATACAAAAGAAGTGGAAAAGTGAAACTGATTATGAACTTAAACCAACCATGTTTAAGTTACTAAGTGAAATTAAGGCGGAGAAAACAAAAGGAATACAACTTAATATCAATGTTAAAGTCATCAACGAAGCACTTATTCAACATTTAGAAAACTTAACTGCCGCCAATGTTGGTAAGCTGGATTTCAAAGTGAACATTAAAACGGAGAACATGACCGTTGAATTGTTTTCTCGTAAAATCAGGGTTGACACTACGCTAGAATTGTTAAAAGAACTTGACTTGATAGAAGGCTTAACCTATAAAATACTGGCAAGTTAATAAGTATAGAGTACTGAGTACTGAGTACCGCGTACAAAATACTTATCCTTGTACTTTGAAAAATAAAAAAAGCTCAACTACTAAGTGTTAAATAAAAAAAAGATTAGCTTTGAAATTATAATTATAGCCAATAAACATTTTAAATAGTATACTTAAGCGGGTCAATAGCCCAACAAAATTTAATTCAATTCAAAAATCAATACCATGGGAAAAGCAGTAGAAATCACCGACGCAAATTTTGATGAAATAATAAATACCGACAAGCCTGTACTTGTTGATTTTTGGGCAGAATGGTGTGGTCCATGTAAAATGATAGGACCTGTTGTAGAACAAATTGCAGAAGAATACGAAGGCAAAGCCGTTGTTGTAAAAGTTAATGTAGATTTAAATCCAGCAACTTCAGCTAAATTTGGCATACGCAGTATCCCAACGTTATTGGTGTTCAAAAATGGAGAAATCGTTGAAAAACATGTTGGTGCAGCAGCAAAAGCATTGTTAACTGCTAAAATAGATCCGTTTTTATAAGCAATAAAAATACAGGTAAATTTATAAACAAAAAGTAAAAGCTGGTATTAAGCCGGCTTTTACTTTTTATAATCATTGATAAAACCTCCATTCTTCGTATAAAAATCATAGCCTAAATCATGGAATATTTTGAATCAATTGTTGTAGCAGCAATACCAAACTTTGATTTCTCTGATTCGAATTTACCATTTTCAAAAGCAGGCATTGAAAGCATTGATTTAATCACCTTAAGAGTTGCCTTCGAAAACCATATTCACACTACCATTCCTGATGAAATATGGTTAAATTTTGAGACGGTCACAGACATCATTGACTATTGCCGACAAAATAATTCGAAGTACAATAACCCCCAAAAATTACTATTCCCCAACCATTTAGAAAAAGACATTACCATCAATATGCCACAAATGGCTATCGAAGGATTGTCTGAAAACTGGTTATTCAAAGAACTGGGAAGCATGCATTGGGAATTGTTATGCCATGGCTTAATGACCAAGTCTTATGATTTGAAAGATGAACTCGGTAACAGGCTTTATGCCACTTTTGTAAGAATAAGTATTGACAGCAATGCGTCCTTAAATACGTTCAAAGAAAACGAACACTTAACTATCAACGCCAGCATCAACAGGTTTGGAAATAGTTTATATTACAGCACCTCGGAAATAAAAGCTGAACGCGCGATGATACGGGCAAAAATGATGACCAGTTTTTCCATTAGAAATGAAAACAACAATAACAATTTAAGTAAAAGTCAACCTTCAGAAAAAACAAACCTGATTGAATTATTATCCGAAAACCCATCTTTTGGAAATGAATACAGGGCTTTAAAAAAACGAGAATTAGAAGCACTCAACACTACTTTTGGAACATTCAAAATTACCGATAAAGTTATATTTGAATACAATTACACCATCAATCCCTATTACGACCTAAACGGTGTAGGATTGTTATATTTTGCGTCCTACCCTATTATCAACAACATCGGTGAAGCCGCTTATGGAAACCAAACCGACGAAAGATGGGAGGAAAATTATTTCACCCTGGCCAGAGATATTTTTTACTTTGCCAATTGCAATATCCATGAGGAGATTGTTTATAAATTACATGATATTGAATATCTTGCAGACAATACCATCAAAACCAACAGTTCCCTTTACCGCAAAAGTGATGCAGTATTGATGGCCAAAATATTTACACTCAAAAGAAAAAAATCATGAATACCGCCTATATCATTGGTGCCAGTGGACATGGAAATGTAATTGCCTCCATGATTCAGGGGAAATATGACACCATTATTTTTGTTGACCAGGCACCTAAAAATGCCCAAACTATTCATCAGAACGACTTTTTTGCCAGGTTAAATGAATTCAAATCCAGTGACATTTTTTTAGGCGTAGGCAAAAACGAACATAGAATTAAACTCTACGAACAACTCGTTCAACAAGGAAAAACACCGGCAAATTGCATTGCAGCCAATGCTTTTATAGCTCATGATGCGGTAATAGGACATGGCGTAGTCATTTCTCCCGGAGCAGTAATTGGTTCCAAAGCCATCATTGGCAACAACACCATCATCAACACCTTATCAAGTGTGGACCATGATTGTGTACTGGGAAACCACAGTCAAATCTCTCCAGGAGTAAATTTGGGAGGAGGTACCGTGATTGGTGAAAATTGTTTTTTCGGAATCAAAAGTGCCTCAATTCCTTACGTAAGTATAGGCAACAATACCGTGATTATGGCTGGGTCGGTTGTTTATCAAAACATCCCTGAAAATGTAATGGTGGGAGGAATTCCGGCAAGGGTAGTAAAAATTTTGAACCAGGAGGTTACAATAACTAATTAGTAAATATCCACACTAACCTATTAAATAATTGATAACTTTGTTACGTTATCAAGTAAAAAAGACCCCATGCGTATAGTAAAACACGTCACTACTTTATTTCTTCTTTTATTTATTTATTTCATCAGCATTGCCCAAACCAATATTCCTATTGGTACATGGAGGGTGCATACACCCGGAAGAATTTGTAAAACCATAGAAAAAGTAAACAATAAAATTTATGCGGCATCAGAAAGCAGTTTTATTGTTTTCAACAAAGACGATAATACAGTAAAAAGTTTATCAAAAATTGACGGTTTAAATGACGCCGGTGTGAGCAGGTTAAAATACCACGCAACCACTTCAACCCTGATTGTGGGTTATGCCAACGGCAACATTGACTTGATAACTGATGATGTGGTCACCAACTTAAATGACATTAAAAGATCAGGTATAGTTGGGTCTAAAAGAATTAACCATATTGCGACAAAAGGTAATCTTGCTTATTTATCCTGTTCATTTGGTATAGTCGTACTTGATTTACAAAAAACAGAAATCAAAGAAACCTACGCCAACATCGGCAAAAACGGCATTCAAATTGAAGTATATGCCTCTGCATTTAAAGGTGACAGCATTTTCATCACTACATCCGAAGGGATTAAAGCTGGTTCAACTTTAGCCAATTATAACCTCATTGACTTTGGGAGCTGGGCATCGTTTGGTTTAAGCAACGGCATTCCGACAAACACAACTTTCCAAAACATTGGTGTCATTAACAACATGGTTTATGCGACTACCAACAAAGGAGAAGTATATAATTCTCCTGGAAATCAATGGACGATAGACAATACATTTTCGTTTCCAACTCAAACCACTGTCAATATAACCTTTTCAGACAATAAATTAAGATTTATACATCCCAACAAAGTTGTATCAGTAGATCATAATTTTTCTAAATCAGAAATCCTAGGTTTGGGAAATGTATATGATGTATATTTTGAGTCGGACCAATTACTTTGGCTAGCCGATATTGAAAAAGGCATTGTTAAAATAGATGGGGTGAACAAGTCTAACATTTCACCTAACTCACCCTATTTCAATACTGCTTTCAGGCTAAAAAACTATACCGACTGGTCAGGAACTGAAAACATTATTGTAACCACCGGAGGATATGATGATAACGGCAATGCCAAAAACATCCCTAATGGAATTTATATTTTTAGAGAGGGACTTTGGGAAAATTACAATAGTGGATTGGGCAATTTCCCAAGCTCAACATTCGTTGAAAACTTTATAGAATCTGACTATAATCAATTAGATTCTTCTTTATACATTTCATCTTGGAATGGATTGATAAAGTTCAATAGGACTGGGCCAAATACGAGCCAAACAGTTTTATTAAACCGTTTCAATACGAACAATAATTTAATTGATTTATATCCTGACGGAGGATTTTATGTGATGTTTGATGTCAAATTCGACAAAAACAATGTCGGATGGACAATTGGGAGTCAAAGAACATCTACCTCACAGGCCTCACTATTTTCATTCAAAAAAGACATTTGGAATACCTACAATTTTTCTTTGGTTAA
>CALPQG020000050.1 GCA_943325655.2 Bifidobacterium breve
ACACCTAGTGCAATTGGGAGTTCTGCTGCTGCAAGTGGAGGTGATGGTACCATAACTTATTCATGGCGTTCTTCTGCAGATACTTATGCAGCAGCAATAGCAGGAGCTACTAGTGCAACCTATACGCCCCCTTCAGGTTTAACCGCAAGTACTACTTATTACTATCGTGTAAGGGCTTTCAATGCATGTGGAACAAGTGCTAGTGCTGCTACCATTACGCAGGCTACCACAGTAACCACCCCAGCTCAACCTGGTGCAATTACTGGTACAGTAGCTCAATGTCCATCACTAACAAGCCAAACGTATAGTATTAGTGCCGTTTCAAATGCAATTTCTTACACTTGGACTGTGCCAACTGGCTGGACAATTACAGCAGGAGGTACTACAAATACTATTACAGTAACTACCGGAACTGCTGGGCAAAATGGTAATATTACCGTTACTGCTTCAAATGCATGTGGAACAAGTACTGCTAATACGTTAGCCGTTACAGTAACAGTGAATGGAAGTTTTGTTGCAGGTAGCATAGGCACAGCCCAAACGATTTGTTACAATGCCACGCCTAGTTCTTTAACCAACTCGGCTTCTCCAACGGGTGGCACAGGTTCTTATACCTACCAATGGCAAAGTTCTACCGACAACAGCAACTGGTCTAATGTCTCTAGTGCTACTTTAGCAACTTACGCACCTAGTGCTTTAGCTGCCAGCACCTATTATAGACGAGCAGAAACTTCAGGCGGTTGCGGCACGGTAAATACCAGTGGTATATTAATTACCGTGTATGCCAATCTTGCTATTACAGCAAGCAGTGGTGCTGCTCGAGGTACAACAGGTAAAGCAGCCATTCAAGCGACCTCTAATATTGGTTCTATCAGTTGGTACGCTGCTTCAAGTGGCGGTAGTTCTTTGGGCACAAGTAATTCTGGCGTCAACTGGACTACGCCTGCTATTGCATCCACCACAGCGTATTACGCGGAAGCAGTAATCGGATCATGTGTTTCGGCCACCAGAACTTCCGTTTCCGCAACCGCAAGTGACAATTTACTCATCATTGGGAAAAGTACTGGTAGCAGCTTTTCACAAAAACAATCCAATACCTCAACCGATTCCTTAAGGGTTTTTGTTTCAACGTATGCCGCTAGCAATGCTGCCAATATTGGTGCCATAACCAATGATGAATCTTTTATTGCCATCAGTCATAATGGAGGTTTATTGAAAGCAACAACCACTAGCAATACAGAAAAACCAGGGGGAATTGTAAGTAGGTTAGCAAGAGAATGGCAAATTACCAATACTAATTTTGTCGATAACTTTTCTCTTGAAATTGAATGGGATGTTACTGGAAACGTTGATTTAAATGATATAAGATTACTTGTAGATGATGATGGCGATTTTTCTAATGCGACGGCTTATGGAACCAGTGATGGCTTGACATTTGAATTTGGCTCCATCATTATAAGAGGTATTGGAACAAGCAAAATACCAAGTGGTTCTTCAAAATATGTTACTATAGGGTCCACTAATGCAGCCACCCCTTTACCTGTAGAATTTCTACTTTTCAAAGCCGAACTTGTACATGATTATGTGGATATCCATTGGAAAACCGCTACTGAAACCAATAATAATTATTTTATTGTTCAGAAATCAACCAATGGACGTACTTGGGAAAATATTGATAGAGTAGAAGGGGCAAAAAATTCTACTCAAATTTTAGGTTACAAATTTGATGATAGGACACCTTATTTAGGTACATCCTATTACAGAATAAAACAAGTGGACATGGATGACAAGTTTACCTATTCTGAAATTAAAGCATTGGATATCAATAATCTTGAACACACTGATATTCATGTGAGTCCTAATCCAACCACCGGTTTATTTACCATCAAAGGCGAGCAAATAGCCGTAGCAGATATTGCCATATTTGATATCCATGGCAAAGACGTGACAGCACTTGCGAAAATACAAGACATACAAAATGAAATACATGTTGATTTAGAAAGTTTAAACGACGGTGTTTACATTCTTAAAATAAAAGATACCGTTTGTGTGAAAATTGATAAAATATAAGGGGATGGTTTTATAAATCATGTACCAACATATTTTATACTCCAACCAAAATAACATCAAGTACAGCTTGGTGGTTATAGCTCAGGCAAAAGATCATTACCTAATATTGATTTCCTAAAAAGCTTCTACCTTTACAGATAGAAGTTTATTTAGAAATCTGAAAAAAAATATCAAAATGCGTTACTTTTTCAAAAGTAGCATTGTCTTGTAGGTATTGCCCCCAAATGTTACCAACTATTGGTGATTTGACAAACCAATAAAACCAAGATATAATGATATTGAAATGAATGGATGTGCAACAAACAGTACGGTTTATCATTTAATACCAATTCAAGGAAATGGTTATGACCTACTTTGGAACAAAAAAATGTCTTAAAAAACAATTTTAAGTTTAATTCAGTAATAACGTTGTGGCTAAGGAATCAAATGTTTACACCAACGAACATATGCCACGCAGTTAATTTTCAAGTGTAGTAACAGAAATATTTTTAGCGTGGAAGAATGGCCAAATCAATATTGGTTGAGTGAATTCTGGATATGGGGATATTCCGACTTTTACTGTTAAAAACGCTTCCACGCTTCTGTTACTGCACTTGTTTTAATCGTTTATAAAAATATTTTAATTCCCCAACCCAACCACATAAAGCCTTACCTCTTGTTGATTATCATTTTAGGCTCAATTTATAAAAACAAACGAGCCAAGCACAATGTAGAGCAACCCCTAGAAAAAATAGTGTGCCCCTTTATGAATAGATTGAACAACAAAGAAAAGAGCTCAAACAATACCTCTATCTAACGCATGGCACAAAACACTATGCTTTCTGAGCCAAATTAATACTATGATTTGCTTTTTCAATAAATGATTGCATAAATAACATGCGTGATGTAGTTTATCTGAACAAAATCACTTATCGCTGATATTTTAAACAAAACATAAACCTTGCTTCAGAAACAAGATATGTTTATGAAAAAATTCTTCACATCCTTCCTCCCAAATTTATCGTTTGAGCCAATTATTCCTGAAAAAATCAACCTTCAACTGAAATAGCCATGCGTTGCTGCATGGCTATTTCAGTTGAAGGTTGATTGAAAATTTCTAATTATTCGATTACCAA
Source organism: Bifidobacterium breve (assembly GCA_943325655.2). GTDB lineage: Bacteria > Bacteroidota > Bacteroidia > Cytophagales > UBA9547 > CALPQG02. The sequence goes on from CALPQG020000050.1 coordinate 3,186, forward strand.
TTTGCTATATCTATTTACAGTATCACCAGATATTTTTAAAACATATATTCCTGCAGGAATTGTTGGTACATCTAAACTTAAATTATTGTTCCCAGCATTTGACACGCCATGAAAAATGTCTGTAGTGTGCGTTCCCTGAATTCCGGTTAAGCTAATCGTGATTTTTTCTGAAGACGAGGCGCTAAAAACAATGTTCACTTTGCCTTTTGTAGGGTTAGGTTGCACTAGCAAGTCATTACTCGTTTTTTCAACATTCTCTATTCCGGTACAAGAGGAAATGCTTGCGTAAACAGCCATCCTGTCGCAACCTGGTGTGCCACATGAACCTTTGTCAAGCCAAACACTACCTGCGGAAGGAAGGTCGCCTTGGGTCCACCATTGAGCGGTGTATTTATTATTGTTGTACACTACATCATACGCTTGCCCTGGTGCTCCATAAATGGTGTTGGCATTCCAGGTGGGTAAACCTGTACAATTGCTTCCTACCAATGCTCCTTTTTTTACCACATAATAAGTTTGGTTGGTGTTGATGGTGGTTGAATAAGTTGTTCCTGTATTCAGTAAAGTACCACCAGTGGCGGCATCATACCATTCAAAATTGTCTGCTCCAGGATTATTAACCGTAAATGTTACAGGGCCAGCATTGCAAGTGGTTTGGTCTGCTACTTCTGGTAATGTTGAGGTAATGGTTACAGTGCCATTTACACTGGCACAACCTGATGCATTTACGATTACTTTGTAGGCCCCTGGACGTCTCGCCATGTAAGTTTGATTTGTTTCTTCAGGTAAGGTGGTGCCGTCTTTACTCCATTGGTATTGTATTCCTGTACCAGTGATTCCGGCATCTAAGGTTTTAGTAGTGGGCGAACATAAAGACACTGTACTTCCTAAATCAACGGTGCCAATCGTAGCTGTGATTACCACACTGTCTTTGGTATTGCACACGCCTGAGCTGTCTACTTTCACGGTATAGGTACCCGCACTGTTCACCGCAATAGAAGCGGAATTGCCACCAGTCACCTGACCATTTTTGTACCAAGTAAAGGTTCTATAGTTTTGAGCACTCAAACCAGAAGACAGGTTAATGGTGCCAGCAGTGCCACACAATGATTTGTTACCGCCCATTACAGGTTTGGCACAAGAAGGTCCGGTATAAGGTTTAAGGGCTACATGAATGGCTGAAAGCAAAGAATATTGGTAATAATTGGCATCTAAAATATCTTGTGACAATTCCCAAATCATAACACCACCTCCACCGTTTTGCATGGTATAATCAATTTTATCTTTGATGGAAGGTGCAGCATTGTAAGAAGTACCATCGCTACCCGACAAGGTGCCGTTGTAAGCATTGGCAGCACCCGTACTATAAGGAAACGCTAAATCACCGTACAAACCGTGACCAGAAGTATAAAAAGGAACGCCTAAAACCAATTTTGAAGCATTTGCTGCCCCTAAATACGTTTTCCAAATATCAAAAGAGGTTTTCGCCAAAGAAGTTTTAGCAAACCCTCCAGCCAAATCATAAGCCATGATATTGACTTCATCAACAAAATTCACAAAGTTTTTACTAAAAAAAGCAGTATGCCCCATTTCGCCTCCAACATCAATACCTAAATATATTTTACGGTATCCTGCGGTTTGTTTGGCCTCAAAGGCCGAACGGAAAGCTTGTAGCAACAAATCTAGGTTGCCAGTTTCATTGCTTGCAGGAAACTCCCAGTCCACATCAAAACCATCAATATCATTGGCAACAATAAAATCGGCTACAGTGCTTGCAAAATTAGTTCTATAAGTTGCATTGGCAGCCAATGGGCTATACATAAACGCTGACCCGGCACCTCCTGATGAAATTCTAACCTTTACGCCTTTGGCTTTGGCTTTGGTTTTAATGTTGTTGAATTTTGTTTGATCGCTAGATGGCCAAGTGTTGAAGGCAGGAAATTGTCCTGTACTGTTGGGTTGAATGAAGCAATAAATAATATCAGTAATTTTATCGTATTGAATCAAATTTTCCTCTCCGGCATTGCGCCAATTTGGGAAAAAACCGATAACATGTTGTGCCTGAGAGGCAAAAGAGAACATCGTCAGACAGGTCGCTGCAAGCAATTTCAATTTAATTTTCATTGTATCGTCATTAATGTGTTAACTAAAAAACATGTGTAATCATCTACGGGGACAGCCTTATATGGTTTCAGAAATGATACTCTCAACGGTAGGGCTTTTGTTTTTGTATACTTGATTGGAAACAAAGGTAACTTAAAAAATATTGTTATTTCAATTAAAAAATGGATTAATACTACAAAAGCATTCCCAAAGTGATGACAAATGTAATTTAAGAGCGGGGATGAAAATCTTTGATTACCTGAGTCAGGTATTCCCTGTCTAGGTGGGTGTAGATTTCAGTGGTGGTAATGGATTCATGGCCAAGCATTTCCTGTACGGCGCGTAAGTCGGCTCCTCCTTCAATTAAGTGGGAAGCAAAGGAATGCCTAAATGTATGCGGGCTAATTGTTTTGTTGATATTTGCTTCTATTCCTAAGTTTTTAATAATCGTAAAAATCATGACACGCGTAAGTCCTGCGCCCCGGCGATTCAGGAATACATAGTTTTCGTAGCCTTTTTTGATGTTTATATGACAACGCACTTCTTTGATATAGGTACTGATATATTTTCTGGCATCACTTCCAATAGGAACCAAGCGTTCTTTATTGCCTTTTCCCAATACTTTTAAAAATCCGATATCAAAGTAGAGGTGGTTCAACCGCAATTCAACCAATTCAGAAACACGTAATCCGGAGCTGTACAAAGTTTCGAGCATGGCCCTGTTCCTGAATCCTTCAGGCGTACTCATGTCAATGTGTTCAAACAGGTGTTCTATTTCAGGGAATGAAAGCGTGTCGGGTAATTTTCGCCCAAGTTTTGGTCCTTCAAACAATTCGCAAGGGTCGGCTGTGATTAAATCTTCCATCATTAAAAACTTAAAAAAAGCTTTTAGGCCCGAAAGTATTCTGGCTTGCGAATGTGGTGCCAAACCCAATTCATTGACATAAGCCATTAAACCCGAAATGTGTTCAGGCAAAGTCGCTGTGGGGGTAGCTATTCCTAAAAGAGCAATTTCATTGTATTGTTTTAATTTTTCAACATCATGCAAATAGGCCTCAATAGAGTTTTCACTCAATGATTTTTCTAATTTGAGGTGGTTTCGAAATTGCTTGAAAAGAATATCCCATGACATGTTACAAATGTAGTCATTAAGTTTTCAGTTTGGTATTTTTTAATACGGCGTTTCAAATCATACTATAAATTTATTACATTTGATAGCAGTCCAAAAAGTCATTGCTTAAATTACGTGGTAAATATTTAATCAAGGCCTATGAGTTTTTTTACAGCCATACTGCCTTAACTAAACCCTATAAAGTCTTGTCATTTTTAAAATAAATATCCTTCTTTGTTTATCTGAATGTGATACCATGAAAAAATTATTAATTCTTAACGGACCAAACCTTAATCTTTTAGGAGTAAGAGAGCCAGAAGTGTATGGCACCACCACTTTTGAACAATATTTTTCAACCTTAAAAATAGCATTTCCTGAATTTGAATTGACTTATTTTCAATCCAATGTGGAAGGGGAATTGATCAATAAATTACACGAAGTTGGTTTTACTTATGATGGTATTGTGATGAATGCTGGGGCGTATACCCATACTTCCATTGCCATTGCAGATGCCATTTCAGGAATAAAAACACCGGTAATCGAAGTGCATATTTCGAATGTGCATGCCCGTGAGGAATTCAGGCATAAAAGTCAGATTGCCGCAGTCTGCACTGGTGTCATTGCCGGATTCGGCTTAAAAAGTTATGAGCTTGCTTTGAGGGCTTTATTGTAGTACAGGGTACAGAGTACTGGGTCTTGAGTATAATTATAATTTAATATTTTACTCAACATTCAACACTTAATTCTCTGTACCCAGTATGCTAGACGCTGTACTAAACACTAAACACTCAAAATTCAACACTCACAATGAAGTCCTTCTATCCCGGCCCATCCACCTTGTTTCCTGAGGTTCGACACTATTTGACCGAAGTGTACGATAGTGGCATTTTGTCTGTCAACCACCGTAGTTCGGAGTTTGTGGCTTTGTCGCAATCGTGTATTGGATTGTTGAAAGAGAAGCTTCAAATCCCTGAAGACTATACCTTGTTTTTCACCTCTTCCGCTACCGAATGTTGGGAAATCATCGCCCAATCATTGGTAATCAATCAATCGTGTCATGTATACAATGGTGCTTTTGGCGAAAAATGGGCCGACGTAACCCAGGAAATAATCGGCAAAGAAAATTGCCACCGATTGCCTTTTGGGTTGAATGAAGTGTTGCAGGTTCAAAACCTGGAATCTCTTGATGGCGCTGATCTGCTCGCGCTTACACACACAGAAACCAGCAATGCGACTTGTTTGCCAGAAGGATTTATAGAAAGTGTAAGACTTGAATACCCACAACTATTCATTGCGGTGGATGCCACTTCAGCTATGGGAGGCGTACAATTGCCATTTGTTTCGGCTGATATCTGGTTTGCATCGGTTCAAAAATGTTTTGGTTTGCCTGCGGGAATGGCCATCATGGTTTGTTCACCAAGGGTAAGAGAAAGATGTGGTTCAAATACGAAACGATACAATGATTTGTCGGCCATGTTTGACCGTATGGACGCTTGGCAAACTACATATACGCCCAATGTTTTGGGTATTGCTTTGTTGGCAAAAGTATTGGCAGGGAGAAATTGGGACGATACGGCCTTGAAAAATAGGGCAAAAGGCTTGTATGATTTTACAACTCAAAATCCGCAACTCGGATCTTTGTTAATAGCAGAACCAAGTGTTCGTTCGCATACGGTAATTGCTGTTCAGGCTCCTGAATTACTACTCCACAACATTAAAACCCAAGCCAAACAAGCTGGATTTTTACTTGGAAACGGCTATGGGAAATGGGCAAAAGAAACTTATAGGATCGCCAACTTCCCTGCAATAAGTGATGGTGATTTGGAGGCTTTAAAAGGATGGCTGAAAAATGCATTCAAAAACCAAATCATCTAAGGTCGCAGATTTTTTATCTGAAATTTATTATCCCTTTACTTTAATTAAACCATATATTTTATGGCTAACTACTTTAAGAAATTCAGATTTTGCCGTAGTAATTTTAGAAAGGATAAGACTATCGTGGACTGTAAATATTTTATGGACACGAATAAAACTATTTAACGGTAATGGATTTAAACTATCTGAATCTTCAATGGTAATGCTTAGTGCGTCAGTATTTATTTTAGACGTAATTTGTACCAATATATAATCTCCGGTTTTATTTATTGTCGCATTTGAAATAATCAATGCCGGTCGTTTTTTAAAAGCAGAACCATCCGTAAAAGGAAAATTTACCACTACAATATCACCTTGGTTATACATGATTTACAGTAAATTATCCCAACGGCTGTCTTCATCCGAAGCCCAATCTTTAGCTAAGGATTTTTCATTTACCAAAACAGTAGAAAGTTGGTTTTTTTTCTCTGAAGTATCATTGAAAAATTCGGCTATTAATTGGTTTTTTAATTCTTCATTTTTAATAGATTTCAAAGTTTGTTCAATCACAAAAAATCTTTTATCAAGAGGTAAGCGCTGAATTTCCTGTATAATGGTTTTAATTTGCATATCCTTGATTTTTATTGTTCTGAAACACTAAGTTTTCAACGCTTTATGATGGTTTAAGTTCAAAATTGAAGCATAAAATATTCAGTTAAAATGGAATATATTTTAGTTTAATGTATATGCTAAAGGATAAATAGAACTTTGGTAAATTTGTCTTTGGAACAAATATAATTTTTCTTTTTAATCTATAAATAAATTTTTCTATCATCGAATAAAATTTGATTCAACACTAAAACCAACTTATGCCAACTTATATTGCTTTGCTTCGAGGAATAAATGTCAGCGGACAAAAAATTATCAAAATGGCAGACTTGAAAGACTTGCTTGCATCACTTCCACTGAACGGTATTCGTACCTATATTCAAAGTGGCAATGTAGTTTTTGAAGCTGAAAAAGCAGACGAGGTTTTGTTGGCGAAAAGTATAGAGGACAAAATCAAAGATAAGTATGCCTTTGAGGTCCCTACCATTGTACGAACAAGAGAGGAATTGTTGGCTATTATACAAATGAATCCATTTGTGGTGAATGAAGAAGATGATTTCTCCAAACCATATATTATTTTTCTTGAAAATAAACCTGATCCTGAACGTGTTAATGTTGTAATGGGGTTTAATTCTGAAAACGAAATTTTCCAAATAATTGGAAGAGAAGTGTATATTACGCATAAATCAGGAGCAGGAAAGTCAAAACTTACCAATACCTTTTTTGAAGCCAAACTTAAAACCAAAGCAACCAGCAGAAATTGGAATACGGTAAGCAAACTTAGCGATTTCTAAACAACTTCTGCTTTAGGAATTTCATGCATCAGTACTTTGTCAATTCTGATACCGTCCATGTCAATGATTTCAAAAGTGTAGTTTTCGACGGTAAATTTCTCCCCTGTTTTAGGCAAAGCTTTTAAGGTATTCAATACAAAACCCGAAATAGTGGTGTAATGTACATGGTCTTCCTCTATGATTTCGCGTTCAAAATATTGGTTGATTTCAAAAATTAAGGTTCTTCCATCAATCAAATAAGAGCCATCTTCACGTTTGATAATGTCTTGTTCGTTAGAGCCATCCTCATCCGGCAAATCGCCCACAATGGCTTCTATCAAATCGTGTAACGTAATGATGCCTTTGATACTCCCGTATTCATCAATCACAGCACCGATGTATTGTTTCTTGTTTTTAAACTGGTTTAAAATTTCAAATGCAGGCGTGTTTTGGGTAATATAAATCGGCTCCACAATGATATTGGAAAGGGAAAAATGGTCGTCTTTGTAATTTTCCCAAAAATCTTTTACCGTCAGCACACCTTTAATTTTGTCCAAACTGCCATCACTCACAATGAATTTGGAGTGTGAACTGTCTCTCAGTTGGTTGAGAATGGTTTCATTGTTTTCATTAATATCTATCCATTCTACTTCTGAATAATGGGTCATTAACGATTTGGCGTTTTGGTCGGTAAATGAAAACAAGTTATGGTGTACCTGACCTTCCTCTTTTTCCAGGACACCTTGTTTGCTGGCATTTTTGAGCATAAACAACAATTCTTCTTCACTTACCCGTTCGCCGTCAGTTTCTTTGATGCCAATCACTTTAAGTAAAATACTGGTTGAAAAAGAAAGTAATTTTACAAATGGATAAGTTGCTAAAGTGAAATATTTAATCACAGGCACCGTCACCAAAGCAATGGGTTCGGCATAGTTCATGGCAATTGATTTGGGTACCAATTCCCCAATGACGATGGAGAAATAAGTAATACTCCCAATGACAGTCATCAACGAAATGGTATGTACATGTGGATGAAGGATGGGGAAATGAACAAGGTATTGTTCTAGGTTATCTGTCAATGCGGCGCCACCATATGCACCAGAAATAATGCCTACC